>JBBSAN010000240.1:0-8835 GCA_038252265.1 Chloroflexia bacterium | reverse complement strand
CGACGAAGTGCAGCGCCTGGTGGCCTCCACCAGCGAGACGATGGAGCCGATTGTCTCGGCTTATTTCCACCGCTTGCAAGACCTGTTGATCGCGCTGCGCCACACCACGGCGCTGCTGACCCTGCTGGGCAGCCAGTCCCCGGCGACCGGCGCGGCAGAGGGCCAGGCCCGCCCGCCGCACCCGCTGGGCGGCAAGGAGCCAGGCGACCTGCGCGACCTGCGCGCCAGTGCGCGCACCCTGGTTGATTCGCTGGCAAGCAACGACCTGATGAAGCACCTTCAGCGCCAGGGCTTGCTGCTACCTGCCGAGTTGCAGGCGGCTCCCGGCCCCGGCCCCGCCACGCAGACCCAGGCACGGGGCGGGGGACTGTTTGGTCGCCGCGCCGCGCCCGGCACCCCGCAGACGGTGCAACTGCGCCGCCCGGCAGACGACCTGGCCGACCTGCTGACCTGGGAAGAAGGCGCGATGGCCGCGCTGTTGGATGCCGTCGAACAGGTGGTTCCGGAGGCAGCGCAGCCCGCGCTCGAATCGATCCGCACCCGCTTTGGGGCGCGTGAAGAGCGGCTCCAGGGGCGGATGGCGGCGGCGCGCGGGCGTTTGCTGGCGAACCGCACCGAAGCGTGGCAGGAGTTCGATAACCGGCTGGTGGCGGAATTCGGCGAGGACATGGTCAGCCCGTTCCTGGAACCCCTGGCCGTGCTGGATGGGCAGCAGGGATCGGTGCTGGCCGCGCTCCAGGCCCAGGAAGAAGCCGGGGGCCAACCCCCGATCCAGGTCAAGCCGATGGAGTTGGGCGAGTTGATGCAGCGGCGCGAGGCCGCCGAAGCCATGCTCTTCCGCCAGCTTGACTCGGCCCTGCATGTGGCCGATGGCGACGACCGCAGCCGCGTTGATCGCCTGCGGGCCATGCAGGAAGAATACCGCGCGGCGAATCGCAAGAGCGAAGAGGCGCTGCTGAACGAACTGCTGCCCACCGCGTTTGCCTGCGTGTGGGAGGCGGGGCGGCGCACCATCGGCCTCCGCGCCGCCGACGTGCAGTTCATGGGCGGCACGGTGATGCACGAGGGCAAGATTGCCGAGATGAAGACGGGCGAGGGCAAGACGCTGGTCGCCACGTTGCCCCTGGTGCTCAACGCGCTATCGGCGCGGGGTGCCCACCTCTGCACCGTCAACGAATATCTGGTGAGCCGCGATAGCGACTGGATGGGGCCGATTTATCTCCTCCTGGGCCTCACCGTTGGCACCATCCTCGCCAATATGGACACGGCCCAGCGCAAAGCCGAGTATATGTCCGACATCACCTATGGCACTACCTCGGAGTTCGGGTTCGACTACCTGCGCGACAACACGACCACGGTCAGCGACTACCTGGCCCAGCGCGACCCGTACTTCTGCGTGGTGGACGAAGTAGACAACATCTTGATCGATGAGGCCCGCACGCCGTTGATCATCAGTGGCCCGGCCCAGGAGTCGAACCGCATCCACGAGCGTTGCGCCATCGTCGCCCGCACCCTGGTTCGCGATGTGGACTACACCGTAGACGAGAAGCAGCGGGTTGCCATCTTCACCGAAGAAGGCGTGACCAAGGTCGAGCACGCTCTGGGCGTGGACAACCTCTATCACCCCGACAACTTCACCCTGGTCTATGGCATGGACAACGCCCTGAAGGCGCGAGCCATCTTCAAGCGCGACAAAGACTATGTGCTGGTGCAGGACAAGAAAGTCATCCTCTCCGGCGAGAAGCTGAACCCCAAGCTGGCGGTCGAAGTGGTCATCGTGGACGAGAACACGGGCCGCCAGATGGAGGGCCGCCGCTATTCGGAAGGGCTGCACGAAGCGATCGAGGCGAAAGAGGGCATCCGGGTGCGCGGCGAGAGCATGACCCTCGCCACGATCACCATCCAGAACTACTTTCGCATGTATCCCAAGCTGTCGGGCATGACCGGTACCGCGCTGACCGAAGCCGAAGAGTTCTACAAAATCTACAAGCTGGAAGCGACGCCCATCCCGACCCGCCTGCCGATGGTCCGCGTGGACCATTCCGACCGGGTTTATAAGAACGAGAAATCCAAGTTTAACGCCGTGGTCGAAGAGATCAAGGAAGAGGTAGCGAAGGGCCGCCCGGTGCTGGTCGGCACGGTGTCGATCGAGAAATCCGAGGAGTTGGCGCGGGCTTTGGAGGCAGCGGGCATCACGCATACGATCCTTAATGCCAAGTACCATGAGCGCGAAGCATCGATCATCGCCCAGGCCGGGCAGCGCGGGGCGGTGACCATCGCCACCAACATGGCCGGGCGTGGCACCGATATTCAGCTAGGCTTCGGCGTGGCCGAACTGGGTGGGCTGCACATCATCGGTACCGAACGCCACGAGAGCCGCCGGATCGATAACCAGTTGCGCGGGCGTTCCGGTCGCCAGGGCGACCCCGGCTCCAGCCGCTTCTATGTGTCGCTGGAAGACGAGATCATGCGCCGCTCCGGGGTGAACCAGAACGTGGTCAACTCGCGCTGGTTCAACGCCATGTGGGACGACTCGATGCCGATCGAGTACAACCTGGCCTCGAAGAGTGTGGAGCAGGCGCAGGTGAAGATGGAAGGGTTCAACTTCGACCTGCGCAAGCACCTCGTTGAGTATGACGACGTGGTGAACACCCAGCGCGACGTGATCTATCGCGAGCGCCGCTACATCCTGACCCAGGGCGAGCCGCGCACTATCGTGCTGGACATGCTGGCCGAAACCGTGCAGGAACTGGCCGACCCCAGCACCGTGGCGATGGACGCCGACGGGCGGCGCACCACCCGCGCCGGGGGCCGCAAGACCGTGCCGAATGTCGAAACGTTCTTCAAGGAGATCGCCGACACGTTCCCCCGCGATGTCGTCCGCAAGCTGGTCAAGCGCATCCTGACCGATCACCTGGCCCCGCTGATCGAAGACGGCAACCGCGCCAAGCTGGCCGACGAACTGGGCCATATCCTCGAAGAGTCGTACTCCGACTACCGCCAGGGCTTCCTGGACCGGGTCGAAGAGATCCTGCGGGCCTTCTTCCATGTCAACGAGGATATGTATGAGAACGTCGAACGCCAGCTTGATTACCGGACGCTGCTGATGCGCCTGGGCGAGTTGATGTCGGTGAGCGCGCTCACCCCCGCCGACGTGGAGGGCATTGACTACGACGGGGCGCGCATCCTCTTCCTTGAAGGGATGGAAGGGGAGGACGGCGAGGTCTTTAAAGGCGCGATCGAGCAGTTTGACGACTTCTTCGAGCCGCAGTACACCCGCTTGCAGGAAGACCTGGCGGCTGCCGCAGGTGCGGGCGACGCCCGCGCCCGCCTGGAAGCCGCCCAGCGCACCACGCGGGGGGCCGTAGTCGAGCGCGAAGGCCCGGCGAAGGAACCCGCCGACGACGAGGCCGAAGCGCTGCTGGACCTGATCGACAGCCAGTTCCCGCTGGCGTCCCCGTCGGCGGGGGCGCGGGCCACCGACGACCCGGCGCTGGCCGGGCGCGTGGTGATCGAGCATCTGCTGGCGATCTACAACGAGATGGAACTGGGGCTGAGCCGCGACTTCCTCGACCAGAACGCGCCGCACAAGCTGGTCTCGCTGGTCGGGCCGGTGGTGCCCACGTTCGTCTATCGCCAGATCGAGGAGGAGTTGGGCACCGAGCGGCTGGAGGCCGAGGAGGTCAAACCGCTGCTGGACGCCGACCCGGAGGTGCGCGAAGTGGTAGGTACCGCCTACGCCAAGCACCACGAGGCGCACTGGATCCTCTCGATGATCGACAACCTGTGGACGCGCCACCTGACCACGATGGAAGAGCTACGCCACGGCATCAACCTCCAGGCGCTGGCCCAGCGCGATCCGCTGGTCGAATACAAGCGCCAGTCGTTCAACCTGTTTGACGACCTCAAGCGCCAGATGCGGACCAGCATCGTCAACAACGTCATGT
This sequence comes from Chloroflexia bacterium, assembly GCA_038252265.1. Taxonomy (GTDB): domain Bacteria; phylum Chloroflexota; class Chloroflexia; order QHBQ01; family JAICKM01; genus JBBSAN01. Next base: position 4,888 of record JBBSAN010000240.1, on the reverse strand, counting down.
CGATCCACCTGCGCGAACTGGACGCCCGCGAACAGCGCGCCCTGAAGAAGGCCACGCGCACCGTGCTGACCAAGCAGACCATAACTATGCGTGCCCAGGCCCCGGCCAGGACTGCCGCGAAGGCGACGGCCCACGACGGTAACGGCAACGGCAGCCACGCGGACGGCAACGGGGCGCGGGACGGGGCCACCAACGGGGCCGAGAGCGACACGCCAACGCCCGCCGGGGTCGGTGGTGTTTCCCGGCCCACGCACAGCAGCACCACGCCGCCGCGCGGCCCGCGCCCGGCCCAGACCCCGCCCCGCAGCCAACGCGGCAAACCGCCGCGCGGCAAGCGGTAAGCACCATCGTCGCATAATCAAGGGCACCGGCATTCTTGCCGGTGCCCTCTTTGCGTTTTTAGGCCGGATGGCGGAGGGATTGGGACGCGGGCTGTAGTATACTACCAGAGGACCGCCGGGTAACCGGCGGGATCCAATCTTCGCGTGAGGAGGCGCATACGCAATAGATGGCAACTCCCCCCTGGTATCTGGACGAACTCGGCCACGCAGGCAGTGAGCATCTCGACCCTGGCTACGTCCCCGGCTACGACCGCAAGGCGGGCACCGACCCAATGGAGGATGTGGCTGTGCTGCGCGACCTGGGCCTGAACACGACGCATACCCTGGTGGACCTCGGCGCGGGCACGGGCACCTTCGCGCTGGCCGTCGCGCCGCTGTGCCACCGTGTGATCGCCGTTGATGTGTCGCCGGTCATGCTCGCCCACCTGCGCGAGAAGGCCGCCCGGCTGGGGATCGACAACCTTGAGTGCGTGCAGGCTGGCTTCCTCACCTACGCGCACGAGGGCGACCCCACCGATTTTGTCTACTCCCGGAACGCGCTACACCACCTGCCCGACTTCTGGAAAGGCGTCGCCCTCCGGCGGATCGCTGCCCTGCTACGCCTCGGCGGCGTGCTGCGCCTGCGCGATCTCGTCTATGGCTTCGAGCCGGACGTAACCGAATCGATGATCGACGCCTGGCTTGCTAACGCCACCGATAACCCCGACCGGGGATGGACGCGCTCCGAACTGGAAACCCATCTCCGCGACGAGTACAGCACGTTCAGTTGGCTCCTGGAGCCAATGTTCGAGCGCGTGGGCTTCGAGATCCGGCAGACCGAGCACAGTGAATCGCGGATCTATGCCGCGTACACCTGCGTGCGGGTATGACGGTTGGTGGGTGCCAAGCGTGCGAGAGGCTCGTGCCGATCCCGCGTTACACGGACGGAGGCCATGACCCCCGTCGCTTTTGTGCTATAATGCGCCGTACTACAACCTCTGAATAGAACCCTGCGATCTCACCTGGGAGCCACACAACCGATGCGACCTTTCACTCTATTGCGAGCACGGCCTCTACTGCTCAGTGTGCTGCTGCTGGCGGCTGGACTCTTATGGCTGGCGGCGAATACGGCTCATGTAGGGGCGAGCTTCCGCGCTCCGCCGGAGTCGCGTCTCACCTCGCCTGCGGTTGCACCAGCGACCTCTAACCCTGCCGGTGCCACGGCTACCCCGACGGTGTGCCTGGTTACCTTCGTGGACGTGCCGCCCGGTAGCCCCTTCTACCTTTATGTGCGCTGTTTGAGCTGTCGCGGGATCGTGAGTGGCTATCCTTGTGGCGGCCCCGGTGAGCCGTGCCCCGGCCAATACTACCGGCCTGGCAGCCAGGTGACGCGGGGGCAAACCGGCAAAATCGTCAGCCAGGCCGCCGGTTTTGCCGAGCCGGTGCCGAGCACGCAGCAGACGTTCGCGGATGTGCCGCCGGTTAGTCCCTTCTGGCTTTACATTGAGCGCCTGTCGAGCCGGGGGATCCTTGCGGGCTATCCCTGCGGCGCGAGCGGGGAACCCTGTGTCGCCCCGACGAACCGCCCCTACTTCCGCCCCAATATCCCGGTCACGCGCGGCCAGCTCAGCAAAATCGTCAGCAACAGCGCCGGATACACTGCCACGCCCACCGGCCAGACCTTCGAGGATGTGCCGCCCGGCAACGTCTTTTATCTATGGATCGAGCGCCTCGCGGCACAGGGGACCATCGGCGGCTATCCATGTGGGGGGACCGGCGAGCCATGCGTGCTGCCCGCGAACCGGCCCTATTTCCGCCCCGGTGATAACACCACGCGCGGCCAGTTGAGCAAGATCGCCGCGACCACTTTCTATCCCAACTGCGACTCGCCCGCGCCATCGCCCAGCCCGAGCACGACGCCACGGGCGACGCCCACCCTCACCCCGACGCCCTCACCTACCCCGAATTCGGGGTGCTTCACCCAGATTAGCAGTCCCAATCCTGGGGCCGTGTACAATAGCTTCAGCGCCGTGTCCGCCGCAGGGGTGGCGAACGTCTGGGCCGTGGGGGCGGTGGACCCGAACGGCGATCCGCTGATTGCCCACTGGGATGGCCTGGCCTGGACCCAGGTAGTCAGCCCCCATCCCGGTCAGCACAACAGCCTCTACGGGGTGGTTGCGGTCAGCCCGAAGGAGGCGTGGGCGGTCGGGAACGCAGATACGAACACGTTGATCCTTCACTGGCAAGGCAGCACCTGGACCCCCGTGGCGGGAACCCCACCCGGTGCCCTGCGCGCCATCCACGGAACCTCTGCCGATATCTGGGCCGTGGGCGAGTCGACCGTCTCCCCCGTCGCTCAGGCCCTGGTGCTGCACTGGAACGGGAGCGGGTGGAGCCAGGTCGCCGTGCCCACTCTCGGCAACAAGAGCAGTCTCTATGGCGTGAGCGCGATCGCGGCGACCGATGCCTGGGCCGTTGGCACGGCCTCGGCGGGCAGCAACTTCGCCACGGTGCTGCTGCACTGGGATGGGAGCGCGTGGAGCCGGGTGCCCAGCCCCACCCCCGGCAATGTGGGAACCCTGCACGCCGTCACCGCCCTGAGCGCCAGGGATGTCTGGGCAGTGGGGGAGTCAGCCAATCAGACGCTCATCTTGCGCTGGGATGGGCAGATCTGGAGTCTGGTCAGCAGCCCCAATCCCGGCAGCAACGGGAATGTGCTCTATGGGGTCAGCGGGACAGCCGCTGGTGATGTGTGGGCCGTCGGGGAAATGGATACGGCGAGTGGTCCACAGACGCTCGTCTTGCGCTGGGAGGGCGGGGCCTGGCGCTGGATCGCCAGCGTCAATCCGAGCAGCACGGTGAATGCTCTCTATGGGGTAGCGACGCTCAGCGCCAATGATGTGTGGATGGTTGGCTATTACGCGGTGAATGCGTCGACCAAAACGTTGATCCTGCACTCTTGTCCAGCTACGCTGCTCGCCCCTTGAGCTAGACGGATCGCGGGGGGTCGTGGCGAACGGTAACCCGATCCAGCGCCCGGCCTCCGGCACGCCTGCTGCCCCGCACACCCACCAGGGGTCCGGTGGTCAGTCGCGCGGGACAGCCCCGGCGGTGTCCGGCAAGCCCGGACACCGCCGGGCTCAGGCGGTGGATCCCACGGGCATCCCGCCGACGGTGGGGAGGAGCGCAAAGCGGTAGCCCACCCGGTGTTCGGTGTGAATGTAGCGCGGGGTGAGGGGATCATCACCCAGCTTATGCCGCAACCGGCTGATGTAGGTCTTCAGGTAATCCTTCGCCGCTCGGTGCTCGATGCCCCAGATTTTGGTGCAGAGCCACTCGCTGGATAAGACCCGGCCCGCGTTCCGTGCCAGCAGGGTGAGCAGGTTGTACTCGGTGGGCGTCAATTGGAGCGGCGTCCCGTCGGTGGTGACGGTGTGGTCGGCGAAGTTGACGATCAGCGCATCCCCGGCAAAGGCCAGCGACGTCTGGCGCGGCCCGCTGCCTTGCGTGCGCCGCAACACCGCCTTGATCCGGGCGAACAGTTCCAGATGGCTGAACGGCTTGGTCAGGTAGTCATCGGCCCCCAATTCCAGCCCCTTGACCTTATCCAGTTCCCGGCCCCGCGCGGTGAGGATGATCACCGGGGCGGCAGACTGGCTCCGCATCCGCTGCAACAACTCCCAGCCGCTGGTGCTGGGCAGGTTGACGTCTAGCAGAGTCAGGTCCGGGGCCTCATGCCAGAAGAGATCCAGCCCGGTCTCCCCCTCGGTGGCACTCAGCACCTGCACATCCTCCCAGTGCAGTTCCAGCCCAATAGCGATTGCCTCTATCAGGCTTCGATCGGGGTCTATTACCAGGATTTTCATCATTTTGTCTCCCCATGTACTCAGCGACCCGGACGGATGGAGTGACGAGCCTGACTGACGCCGAATGGCATACCATAGTAACTCTATGTGCTAAGGCCATTATAGTAGGCAGTTGTTGCAAAACAGGTGGATAGTGGTAAACAGTAGGTAGACGCTGGACTCGCGTCGGGAGGATCTGCGGCCTCGCCACCGCCGGGCGGCACGCGCCGGGCCGGGGTGGGACGCGCCTTTTTGCTGAGCGGGACGCGCCTTTTGCTGGGCGGGACGCGCCTATTGTCACCCGTCTGTCACCAATCTCTACCCTGGTATACACCGGGAGCGCGTATGCTATTAAGGAGATGGGCTGAAGGGCTTCTCAGTTCATGGGGCCTGGGTGCCGACGATCTGCCATCCATGCTGCCCGCCCGGTTTGCCGGTCTCTGTGCTGCGCCAGACCTGTTGGGCGCGGTTATGTTTGATTGATATTCGCATTGGCCCGCCACCTTCCAGGCTATGCTGACCCGCAACGACGTAGGCAGCCGCTAGCCCCGCTAGGCGGGTATACATCGGGGGCGGCTGCGGCCCGGCAGCGGTGCCTGCGCTATTCATCCCGGCACTGCTGCGCCGTGCCCCACCCAGAAACCCGAAGGACCGACGACCATGAAGGAAACCTTTACAACCATTGATGGCAACGAGGCGGTGGCCCGCGTGGCCTATCGCCTG
>JBBSAN010000239.1:0-8856 GCA_038252265.1 Chloroflexia bacterium | reverse complement strand
CTGTCGCCGCTGTGGGGCCCCTGGGCTCGGCACCAATAACACCGTCCTGGAAGGGGTGCATCGTTATGAGGTGTATACCTTCAGTTGCCCGCATTGCGGCCTGACCCTGCCGACTCCCCTACCCCACTCGCGGGTCAGCGCAGCCGACCGCTAGAGCTCGGCCCATCGGGGGAGTGAGCAACCTACTGATGCCTGGTCCCCACCGTAGTGGTCGAGCACATCCTCACCCAACTACAGCAGCGGGATCTGTCAGTAGCGCCAAGGACTACCAAGGCAACACACACTCGCTTGGAGAGGGAGGATCGTATGCATACAGGTCGGAGTATCGCCCCCCTGAATCCTGAAACGCCCGTTGGGCCGTTGATTATTGGCTCCTGTGATGGGACCTTTCGCCCTCGATCTCACGCAGGTGGGCGCTTTGGCTGCGGCTGGCAACTGGCGCTGCCCGATCAATTGTGCTGGGGACGGCGTACCCGTCCTCTAACCCGAGGGGACTCATCGCACAGCGCTGAGTTAGAGGCACTGCTGGCCTTACTCGACGCCTATCTAACCTCCCGTGGTCCTGGTGCCTCCCAACTCGTGATTTGTAGCGACAGCCGCACGCTGGTCGGACAGGTCACCGGAACACTCCATTGCCGAAACGGCTGGTGTGCATACTTACTCCAGCAAATTCAACAGCGCCTAGCGCAGATCGAGGGGGCCGGGTGGCCTGTCTTGATCGTGTGGACACCACGCGAATACAACCAGGCAGCTCATGCCCTGGCCCAGCGCCAACCAACGCGCTCCCGGCCTGCCACACGGATCGTCCGCAATAGTCGGTAAGAATGGGCGGCGGGGTCCAACCCCCGCCGCCCATGTCCTGGGAAGAAAACCACAATCAGCTGCCAACCGAGCAGGCGCGAAGACGCGTCGCCGCACAAAGAAGATGCACCGTTTCATACTTTTCCTTCATCCTGTAAGACCTACGATGGATGCTGCATCTTCTAATGCACCTGAGGGGGCCGCGGATGACCAGGATCCAGCTGGCACATTCTTTTACGACGAGGAAGCGGAAGTCCTCCGGCAGCACCGGGTCCAGCCTCCCGATCAGCGTGGCCTGCGGGCCGACGGCTCCTATTGCACCCTCGCCCCGCAGGCCACCACCGACGGGGACGGGGTGGCCCCCTGCCGCGCCGCGGGTCCTGCGTGATCGCGCTGGCCTGCGGGCGCTGGTCCACGTCCTGGCGCAACTCCGCGCTGACGGTGCCACCGATACCCAAGGCAGCGGGTAGCTGCTGAGAGACAGTAGCCCCACCTCGATTCCCGGATCACGGGATGGCGAACCAGCCGCGCAGGATACAATGGTCGCTGCCACGGGGCGTGCAATCAACCGTGGTTCGCAAGGAGGCAATTGCCGTGCTGTTGAAAAGATAATCAATCCGTAGCAGGGCCCAGGGGTTGTTCATGAACCGGGCTGGCCGCCAAGTGTTGCCCCGTCCGCTGCGCTGTCCTGCATCCTGGAGCAGCGCGCCTAGATCCGTATAGGCCGGTTCGCGTTCGGTCAGGTTTAAGTCGCCCAGCACCAGGACCGACTCACCTCGCTCCTGCGTTGTGGCGACAAAGGCGATAAGCTGCCGCAGCGCCGCATCGCGGCGGGCCGGCTCATAGCAACCCGGTCCACCCCAGGCATTCGGGCAAGTTTCCGGGCGCGGCAGATGCGCGACGAGTACCGTTAATCGTCGTCCGGCTCCGAGGTCCACTTGCGTCCAGAGGATCGGCTGCGCCGCTGGCCCGATCTGGCCTCCGGCGCGGATCGGATACGCGCTTAGCAACACGTTGCCGAGACCATCAGGAGCGGCTGCCCCGCGCCAGCGGTAGGGATAGCGCCGGGTAATGATGACATCGTGTTCCAACCACCATGGATTGATTTCTTCGAGGGCCACTACTGCTGCCGGCTGCGCCAGCAGCACCGGGCGCAGGGTGGTGTACTGCCCGCCGTCACGGACATTCCACTGCACGACCGGCAGGACGAGCGCCCCCGGCGCGGCAGGGAGGGCGACCCCCTCCGGCCCGGGCGCGCACCCTTTCAAGATGATCAGCCCCCCGAGCCCGAGGAGCACGCGCAGCCGCCAGGTGCCCCAGAAGCCCACCGCCAATCCCGGCCCCACCAGGGTCAGGGCCAGGTAGGGGGCCACGACCTGGCTGAATGCCAGCCACCCGTCCCGTTGCGGCCAGACACTTTGTCCGGCCAGCAGTCCCAGCAGCCCGCCGATGTAGCCTAGCGCGCCCAGCGATAACATTCGCCGGACGTGCTGCCTGCTCGGTCCCATCTGCGGTTCTCCTTACGGCGTGAGCAGGCGAAAGGACTGGAGAAACGGCTCGACTTCGACCGGCGCGGTGTCCGGCGGGGTGACTGCATAGACGGTGTAGAGCCGGTTGTTGACCAGGTAGAGCCGGGTATAGCGTAGGCGGCCATCTGGGTCCGTGCTGGTCACCTCGCGCCCTGGATAGCGGTCCAACCTGAGCGGCTGGCTACGACGGAGGGTGCCCTGAGAGCGCACGATCACGTAATCCCGTTCGCTATCCAGCCACGCCTCTGCACCACTCTTGGCAATCACCGCCGTCGGGTAATCGATGTAGGTCACGACATAGGCCACTCCGTCCCGGCGTGCCCCTAGCATATGCAGCCCACTGCTATAGTCTTGCGCATCGGGCGTGCGCGGCATCAGTACACTGAAGCCCCCGGCAGTGGAGGAATAGGTATACCAGTCGTCGTGGGCGGGCGGGGGGTTGGCCGGTGGGGGCTGGGCCGCCACATCGACGAGCGTCATCCCGGCGGGCACCTGGAAGCGGAAGCGATCGGCCGGCACCGCCGCCGCATCGACCATCTCATCCTGGATGATCCGGCTGGTGGTGACACTCACCGGTGGCGCGTCTGTGGCCCCTGTGGCCCGAATCGCGTGCTGCTCCTGCACGATCTGGTAGGTCTGGCTGTCCACCCACAACTGGTACTCATGCTCGAAGGTGCGGTAGCCCGGCACCCTGCCTTCGGCGATCTCCAGCGGGCTGCCCGACACAATGGTCCCCACTCGGCCCGCGATAATCAACACGGCCCGCCCGTCCAGGGTGGTGGTGCCGGTGATCCGGGTGCCCGGCTCTTGGAGCAAGGCCGCGATGACGGCCTGGCTGGGTACCTCGGCGGCAATGCGGGCCGGGCTATAGGGCCACTTGTAGACCCGCTGTTCGGCGGGCCGGGCTTCCCATACCACCGTCTCATCCACCAGCACCGTGGTATCCGGCAAATACGCCGGCAGCGGCTGTCCGGGCAACGGGAGCGGACTGTGCTTCCAGAGCAGCAGATGGGTTGGCCCGTTCATCACCCACACCTCGTCGGTCCAGCCGGGGGTGTTCCCCGCCTGGCCGCCGACGTTGGTAAAGGTGTGGCTGGTGATGATGTGCCGGGCCTTGCCGGGCGGCACAAAGCTGGTGGCGGCCTGCGCCTTCTGTAGGAGTTCCGCCGCTGCGGCTGGTCGGGTCGCCCCGGGTAGTCCCAGCGCCAGGCCCAGCAGCACCAAGCCCAGGCTCAACACCAGCCCGGCAGCGAGGCCGCGCGACCAGCGCAGCTTCCTCCCTGCACCGGGCACCAGGCGACGGCGCAGCGCCGACAAGCGTACGCTGGCCCGTGCGCCAGACGGTTCAGCCAGCTGGCTGTCCGCCAGCACCCGCTGCCAGATACGCGCCTGGGTCTCCGGCGCGGGGGCCGGAGTGTCCGCGACCATGCGGGCTGCACCGGCAGCAAGTTGCGCGAAATGGGCGGTAGCGGCATCCAGGGCAGGCGGGGCCACCGCCTGGGGATCGTGGGCCAGGGCATCGAAAAATTGGTCCAGAGCGTGGGCGGTGGATCGCTGGTTCATGGCTGTGTCTCCCCCGTAGTTTGTTGATAATGGGTGCGTAATTGCTGGAGAATGCGGTGGACGGCCACGCGCACCGCCCCTTCGCTCTTGCCCAGGATGGCCCCGACCTCGCGGGCCGACAACCCCTCGGCGACCCGCAGCAGAAACAACTCGCGCGCTTCCTCAGAAAGGGTTAGCAACAGGCGGGCGACCACGGCGCGCTCCTCGGCCTGGACCAGGCCGTCGAGGAGGGGATCATCCAGGGCCGGGAGCGGGAGGGTGGTGAGCGCGTCCAGAGAGAGCGCGGGGTGGCGCACCTGTTCACGGTGATAGTTCGCCACCGTGTGGTGGGCGATGCGAAAGAGCCAGGCCGCCACCGAGCCGCCACGATACGCTGCGGCGCCCGCCAGGGCGCGGGTGAAGATGAGGCTGGTCAGATCTTCCGCTTCCTGCAGGTGCCCGGTGCGCCGCAAACAATAGGCATAGACGCGGGAACAGTAGTGTTCATACAGGGGCGCGAACGCGGCAGGCTGGGTGCTCACCTGTCGCAGTAGCGCCGCTTCTTCAACGGATTCGGCATTCGTTGGTGTGGTCCACGGCCAGGTTACACTTTGCATGGCTCCTCACGTTCTGGCGATCGGGGGCAGGGGCTGCCGGCATCGTATGTTAAAGACACCGGGCGGGCCAAAACGTTACGAAACGCGAGGAGTGGAAAACGATCTCTAGCAGAGGGGTCCGTCGCGCAAGCTGCCGACTTGGCGCAGGGCTATACGCATAGCCCTGTTCTGGCCGTTGAGTCAGAATGCACCAACCCACCGCCGAGGGGGCAGCACGGTGCTCCCTCGTGACCGAGCAAGACCGCTATCCCCCGCGCCGCACCCGGGCGCCGGCTGGTCGCCTTGCCTGACAAGCTGTCCGCTCAGAAATTGAGCGGTGCAAAGTGCTTCCTAAGTTAAGACACTAAGGATGGTTTATTTCGTTATTTTCCTATCTTCTAACATTCCGATTGGCTACGAGTGAAAAAGATTTAGTATAGAGAGGGGAGATGGAAAGTGACCTGTAAACCGTCACTGATTCCCTTCTTCGCTACATCCCACGTCCACAAATGGAGGCAACCTGCAATGTTCATGGCCGTGGTGGCTCTACAACAAGTCAGGGCAAAGGCATCCCTTGCGCCTGAAGACCATATCCCGGTTGTCCTGACTCTACGACAGTTCGAGCAGTTACAGCGGTTGGCCCTGGACCATGCGGCAGACCATGCGCGTGCGACCCGCCGACATGCCGAAGTGACAACCCTACTTACCACGGTCGCCCGGCAAGCAGAACGCGGCTGAGACACCACCGCGCAGACGTGCTTAACCCACTGCAAAGAGGAGACAAACGATGGAACTTATTGCTGTCCAATCCCGCGCGATCCGAGCCTACGGCTACCGGGGGGGCGTGCTGACCGTGGTCTTTCACAGTGGCAAGATCTATCGTTACGGCTGGGTGCCGCGCGTGGTCTTTACGGCCTGGCAGGCCGCGCCGTCCAAAGGGCAGTACTTCGCTACAGTAATCCGCCCGCGCTATCACGGGCGATTGGTAGCAGAAGCAATCCCGCGCACTTAGCTCCGGTGTTCCGGGTGGATGACCGCGTATATTATCTGCGCACAGCCACCCAGGTAATAGCGGCCACTGTTTGGAGCAGCGATCCGCAGTGGATCGGCGTACGGTATCGTAACACTAGCGGCAGTGAAGAGCGTACTGTTGTCCCGCGTCCGCAACTCTATCGGGCCTGCTTGACGGTGCTTGCCGGGGGGCGCTGGCAACCGACGCAGTTCGCCGCAATAGGCTGGCCGGCGATTCCCGGTGACCGAGTCGCCGGTCAGGCCATGCGCCGCTATCCTATCTTGACGAACGATCCTGCAACGACGCTCCTCCAGATTCAGGCAGACCCCCACCTAACCCCGCTGTCGGCGGACGAGACCTCCGCCGCACCCGAGTAGCTGGCCCGATCCCAGTTGTTTCGTCAGCAAGTGGTGAGCGAAACAGTATGGTGAGGGCAGGATCGCGTATCCTTATTTATAAGGAGGCAGGCGATGGATAGCGTACACACTTCCAGCCTGGGGGCTGGTTCTAGTAGCGCCCCTGCGTTAGACACACCGCTGGAACAGGTCATCTTCGCGGTCGTAGATGTGGAATCCACGGGTGGTTCGCTGGAGCGGGGCGACCGCATCTGCGAGGTGGCCATTGTCCGCGCCCAGAATGGGGCAATTCTTGATCGGTGGAGCACCCTTATTCAGCCGGGTCATCCGATGAATAGCATCGTCGCGGCCAAGACCGGCATCCGGGACTCCATGTTGCGCGCAGCACCGCGATTTGCTGCCGTCGCTGCTGCAGTGCAGGAGCGCTTTAGCGACGCGGTACTGGTGGCGCACGGTGCCTCCTTCGACACGCGATTCCTGCGGTTTGAGCTCGCCCAGGCCGGGGACCCCCCGTATCCTTTTCCGTCATTCGTGCTTGATACACTACGGTTGGCGCAAACGCAATACAGCTGGCCCAGTTACAAGCTAACCGACCTGGGCACTAGCCTGGCCCTCCCCGTGTCCCCCACCGCCCACCGCGCATTGCCGGATGCTGTGCTCACCTGGGAAATCCTCTGGCATATCATTGGCGATCTTCGCGATCGGGGAGCCCCGCTACGGACGCTGGGCGATCTGCTGAGCGCGCAAACAACGCCGATTCGGCGGGTTCCGACCCCCACGGTTGCCGCCCGCATCGCCCGGTGGGAACAGACAGCTCACTGGGATCGAAAACAGCAGCTCGCCGAACTGTTGATGACCTGGCTCCAGTCTTGGAGCCAGGCCCCAGCGCAGATCGAGCGGCCGCTGGAGGACGAGGCCGGCGTCGCCGATGTGTGTTTCACCTATCCAATGGGCTGGCGCCTCGTCCACCAGATGCTGCACACGCCGATCACGACCCAGGAGTTAACCGCGCGGACGCACCGCTTCCACGCAAGCGGTGCGGATGTTGTCTGGTGGTTGGGAGACGCGGCGAACACCCCCGCCAACCAACAATGGTGCCGATCCTACCAGGGGTGGCGAGGCGAGGTCACCGGTGATCTGCGCCCCACCTTCCAACTCCACCAGGATGTCTATGGCTACGAACGGCCCATCGAAACCACACCGGATAACACCTACACCCGCTACTGGCGCGAGCTGGCGTTGGTGCGTTATTTGGAGCTGTGGCAGCGGATCCGGACGGCCGATTTTTTGCGGGGCCTGGAGGGGACCCCGTTATTGGGTCGTTCCGTGACCGGTATTATCGGTGCAGCAAACATTCGGCATACCTTGCAAAAGCGGAGAGACCAATGGTACCCGCTGAGTCTAACCCCGTTCTACCCCGCCCGGGTGCCGCCCTGGACAGCGGCCGCAGTCGCCGCCGGACGCGCCCGGGCGCGCCAATACCGCAGTGCGGAAGGCCAGGTACGTGGAGCCTGAGGCGGACCGCCGCCACCGCGAACTGCGCAGCGACTTGATCGTTGCCCGAGGCGAGGGGGATCGCTCAGGGGAAGCCCGCGCCTGGGAAGCCCTGGCCCAGGACTATCAGGCGCAGAAGCACTGGCAAGCCAGCTTACACGCCTACCAGCAGGCGCTGAAGAGCTATCGCGCCTGTGGGGATTGGGTACGAGGGGCGTGGGTCCTCTGCCCTTTAGCGACACTCCTGCAGCGCTTCGGCCAGCCTCAGGAAGCGCAGGGTCTTCTCCGAGAAGCAACCCACCTGCTGCACAGTCTCCCCACGCTCACCCAACAAGCGGCGTTTGGGACCACGATCACGACTACTGCGCTCACCCTGGCCCAACCCACAGAAGCCATCAGCGCAGGCTGCTGGGTGCTGCCGCTTTTCCAGATGTGCGGTGATCAGGCGGGCGAGTTACGGATCCTGCAACACCTGGGCAGCGCCTACCGCGCCACCCGCCAATGGGGCGCGGCCACGCAATGCTTTATCCAGAGTGTGATTCTCGCTGAGGCATTGGCGGCGCCTCGTGTAGCCGCCCGGCATCTTTGTGATCTGGGTGACCTGGCGGTTGCCCAGCGCCAACCAGACGCCGCCTGTAGTTATTTTCACGCCGCCTGCCGGGTGTTTCAGGCGCTCGCGGATCCCCTCAACGAGGGACGGGCGCTGACGGCACTCGGACAGGGGTGGTTGCAGTGGGGAGATTTTGTGCAAGCGGTAGCCTGCTGGCGACGCGCACAGAATTGCCTCGCGTTGGGAGCACCCAGGGAAGGCCAGCGGCTGGCTAACTACCTCGCGACCTTGCGCCACCACCTGGGCGCGGAAGGGTTCGAGGAAGTCTGGCAAGCGAGTCAGACACGGGACGCACTAAGCTGGAACACCCCCCACTTGTAAGTGGGAACCTTCACCCACCCCATCGGCAAGCCCGATTAGTAAAAAGGAGATCGGTACGTGGAGAACCTCACGGTTGAAACCCGCGGCAATACGGTGATCGTCACCATCACGTTGGGCCGGGATGAGGGACGCATATCAGGCAGCGGACGCTCGATTTTGTTGGCGACCACCGGAGGCAACGTCGACATCCCGGGTCATCCTGGCGTGAAGCTGGGGGTCAATGTTTTCAAAGAACGACCCGCACCGGCGAAGCGGAAAACGCGCTGCTAGCCGCCCGCAGCGGGTTCTCGGTGCGGTGAGTGTCTCGCACACCAGTGAGATAATCAGACAACGCGGACACACAGGAACGACCGGAGCTTTCGAGATCCGGTCGTTCCTGCGTCCAGAAAGCTGTAGACCTAGAGGTCGTTCGATCCGGGTTGGACAAGATTTGATACAGGGTCCGCCCCTGTAGACAGCACGGTCGATCGCGTGGTCGTCATCACCCAAGGGGGCCAATCCTACTATGGGGGACTGGTCGTCGTGCGGCGCGGGCTGGACGACCCGCCCGAGGTAATCGTCCGCCATACGGATGGCCGCCATTGGGCGATGGCGG
>JBBSAN010000238.1:0-8859 GCA_038252265.1 Chloroflexia bacterium | reverse complement strand
CCGGCGCGCAGGGCGGCAGCGCTGCCCTAGACCGCATTCCCGGTCACCCATTGCCCGGGCAGCGCCCCGTTGTGCTGGGCGCGCTGCAACAAGGTGAGGGCCAAGTCGCCCTTGGTTTGGAAGACGGTGGTCGCGGGCACGTGGGCAGCGGTGCGGCGCGGCAGATCGGCCGTCTATTCTTGGGGCAACTACAAGTCCCCATCGAGCAAGGTGTGGCCCTGTGCCGACGCGTAGGCCAGAAAGACGCCGACCGGGCAGTTGCCTACCTTCCCCAGCGTGCCCGAGTATTGGCGAGCGACCCCGACCGAATACGTGCCTTGTTTAGCGGCGGCGGTCTCATCGAAAATGAAGACGCCGTCGGCGCTGCGGCGGCGCGGTCCACGAAACGGCTGCAATGCGGCGAGCACGGGGCGGGGCGCCCAGGGGGCTTCGGTGAGGAAGCGTTGCAAGGAGCGGGGCGGCGCGCCGGGGATCGCTTCGGCGATGTTCTCAGCAGTGCGGCGGTCCGCCTGCTGGACCAACAAGCCGCGCAGATATTGCTCGCTGCGCGGCTGGGCGGCGGCCCGACCAAACAGCGGGGCGAAATAAGCATGGAATTGGGTAAAGGAATCGGCGACCCGATCCAAGTCGGCTGGGGTGAGCAAGAGGGGCTCCTCGTGGTGGCAGATCCGGTTAGCACCCCTCATTATACCAAACCGTCGTTGTAATACTAGGTAGAAGATAAAATGGGCGAAATTTCCCCACCTGCGCGCGTGGTCTCGGGTTGGTCGGCATTGAGGTGGGATTTTAACCAGCCGTTCGCCCGGCCGCCGCGCGGGCGGCAACGCCGCATCCGCGTCGCTGCGACCGACCCTTTTGCTCAGTTAGCGTTCCGGTAGACCGCCGCGTCCCCTCCGCTACGGCGGTGATGATTGCCTTAACCGGTCCCCGATCCGCTGCGCCCTATGCTGACGAGGGATTTTATCAGATGTTCACCAATCGGTAGCGCCCCCAGGGCGATTGCACCTAAATTAGGCACGAGCACGCCAATTTCCGCTCAAGATGGCTCGGTGCGCTATAAAGGGTCGTGCCTGGCTGCAAAGCGAATTACCTCACGCCTAATCGTGGCGCGCCTAATTTAGATGCAATCGCCCTGCGCGGAGGGGTCGGTGCCCGATACCTTTGTCTGGTACCAGCTGGTTGCTAAGATCCGAGCAACCAGCCGGTACCGCATACGGCCCACCAACGCGCACGAAGAGCCCGGCGTATAGTCGTGATCGCTGAGTCGTCGATGACCGCGCAAGCGTCGTGATAGGGCTGGGGGCGCAGGGCCGAAGCCAGCGGCGGGCGAACGGCTGGCCTGCGGCAAGGACGGGAGTGGGCTCACCGCGCGCATCGGCGACAGCGGACGGACGGTTCCGCCGTGATCGGATTGGGGCGACGCGGCGACCCGCTGCGAACGAGGAGCGGCAGATCCCGGAGCAACGGCAGGCGGTGCGAAGGCCCGGCTGGCGGAGCGGATCCTTATGGAACAAGACGACGTAGCGCAACCGAATGGTCATGAAGTACTACGCTCTATAGTTCCTTAGCATACACTTTGTGCCGGAAAATAATGTCGCCCCAAAGCACCCTTTCGTATTCCGAAAACTGGGCAGCGTGTTGAAAAACCCCAGCGCTGCCGTAGAGTGCGGCGCAGGGAGCCTTGTTGGGCGGCCGGTGCCCTCGATTCATTGCCGCTCGGCTGGGAAATGGTCGATTTTAGGCCGGGCCAACCGGGTCTAGGTAAGTGGGAACAACCCCGCAGGAGTTTTGCAACGGGCTGGAAGGTTTGCGGCACTCTCATATCAGCGAGTGATGGAACGATTAATCCTAATATTAGCCTATTTATGGGTAACATAACGGTTGTTATGTGATCCATAAACAACATACCCAAAGAGGCGAGGGACTGTCTCCCTATCTTCTCTGCCAATATAGAGCCGTTTTACTCGGATTTTTAGCTACCGATTAGAGCCTGACCCCAGGTTTAAATACCCACCACGGGGATTAGGTTCCACGTACCTCTCCGGGTAATGGCCTCTTACTACCACATCCCTCTGTTTCAGTCCCCTCCATGAGGATTAGGTTCCTCTTACGACACAGAACACCGTGCCTACCAGTACGCCGTGCATGTTTCAGTCGCCGCCACGGGGATGCGGTTCTTCTTACCGCACTCGGATCACTTTTCTAAATTGTAACTACTCAGCCTATCCGCTGGTACTCAGCCACTACATAGCTAGTGAATCATCTATCTGATCACTAGATGTTGTATTTATAGGGCGATAAAGACCGTAAGATCGGCACGAAAGCGCGGCTAAAGCGCCCTTCTTCTTGTCCCTAACCACAATATTTAGTGGTCGGATCGATGATCTATCGGCCATGTAGTGGCTGAGTAGTTACTCTAAATTTGCCTTTACTGTTAAATTGTTTATTCTCCGCATCGGAGACTGTTTTCATTAAATCCCCAAGTGTGGCATAATGGGGTGAAACGCTCCCGATTAGCCCTCTTTCGGATCACTGGGTTCTAATATGGATCAGTTCGTCGTCACTGCTCAGTGCCCCTGGCGGAATTGTTGCCGCAGGTCAGTCTGCGCGGCCTGATCGTCATCGCCCAGGGTTGGCAGTTGCGTATTCGGTACTGCACCGCCTCGCGGCGCGTCATCAGTTGGCGCACGATCAGTCTGTTGGCGTTGCGGCCTCTCTATCTCGATACCTTCTGCCGCCGTCGCTGCGAAACACTGACCTTTTTCCTGGCCCGCATCCTGGACGTCGAGGGCGCACCAATAGGTAGCCCCGCCCCGTCAGAACCGCCACCCCCACCCGCTGCCGCATCGGCGGTCGGTCTGGCCGCGGATTACGACGAGCTATCGTAGGTGAGGTGATGGGCAATGTCCAGCAGACTGCTTATTCTGAGCTTGGCCCTCCTGGGGTTCTTTACTCTACTTGATTGTAGCGCCGTGGTAAACGGCCAACCGATTAATCGGGTGAACTCGCTGAGGAGCACCGGTGGCTATCCCACGGCCACCGCCATTCCAACATCCTGTGGGTTGGAGTGGCGGATCGTTGTTTGTCCCAGTCCCGATCCCACCCGCCACACCGCTCTTTATGGCACGGCAGTTCTCTCCCCTACCGATGCCTGGGCCGTCGGCTACGGCGCAGATAGTAGTGGTATTTCCCGCCCCCTCATCGAACACTGGGATGGTCAGCACTGGAACATCAGCCCTAATCCAAGTATCGCTAACGCTGCTTATCTCAGCGGGATCGCTGCCGCTGCATCGGATGATATATGGGCCGTCGGCTACTTTGAGAATCCCAGTGAACACGCATTGATCATCCACTGGAATGGCACCTATTGGACGGTGATCGCTAATCCTACCCCATCGGTTAGTCTCCTGCGTAAAGTGCTGGTGCTGGCGGTAGACGATGTTTGGGCTGTCGGCTACGACGGTTCTGGCACGACCCGCCGTACCTTGACCGAACACTGGGATGGCGTGAGTTGGAACCTTGTTCCCAGTCCTAATCCAGGAATCGAACAGAGCGAACTCTATGATCTTGCCGGTGCCGCAAGGAATAGCATCTGGGCGGTGGGCTATACCGCCGATGGACCATCAGCAGAGTACACCCTGCTGATCCACTGGAACGGTCAGGAGTGGCAAGTCGTCTCCAGCCCGAGTCCCGGTCCACGGCACAATCACCTCTATGGGATCGCCGCCAGCGGTGTAAGCGATGCCTGGGCCGTTGGCGATTCGGACCAGGGTACCGTCACCCTCCATTGGGATGGCACCACTTGGATCCTGGTGCCCAGTCCTTCTTATAGTGGGGAGACTAATATCCTGGAGAGCGTTACAGCGAGTGCGACAACAGGCACATGGGCCGTGGGATATGCGTGCTGTCCCGGTAATCAGGGGGTGCCTCTCGTCTTTCGCTGGGACGGTGCCCAATGGAGTCAGGTTACGATCCCTGTTCCCAGTACCCGCGCAAGCTATTTTTTCGCCATTGCCGCGAGTGACAGTAACGACGCTTGGGCCGTGGGGTTATATTGGGACACGAATGGGATCTTTCAACCACTCACTGAACATTACGCTGATCCGTGCTCAACTCCGCTACCATTCCGCACCCGCACACCAACAGCCACCCCTACTCCCGCAACGGCCACTCCGACGGCCACCACCTGCTCTTTAGCATTCAATGATGTTCCAGTAGGTAATCCTTTCTACTCCGCTGTACTATGCCTGGCCTGTCAGGGGATCGTCGGGGGCTATCCGTGTGGCGGGCCAACCGAGCCGTGTCCCGGCTCTTATTATCGACCGGGGAATCCCGTTACACGCGGACAAGCGGCGAAAATCATCACGAGTGCGGCGGGGATGGGCAATGCGGTGCCCAGCACACAGCAGACGTTTGCGGATGTGCCGCCCGGCAGCCCCTTCTGGCTCGCCGTTGAGCGCCTGGCGAGCGGGAGCACCGTCAATGGCTATCCCTGCGGCACCAATCCCTTCGAGCCTTGTCTTGCCCCGCAAAACCGCCCCTATTTCCGTCCAAATGCTAATATCAATCGGGGGCAGTTGGCGAAAATCATTGCGCGCACCGCAGAATACACCGACACGCCAGGCGGGCAAACCTTCGAGGATGTACCTCCCAGCAACACCTTCTATGTCCCTATAGAGCAAATCGCCGCTCGTGCCATCATTGCAGGTTACGTCTGTGGAAGGCCACCTGCGGGACCGTGCTATAGCCCAGCTAATCGCCCTTATTTTTTGCCGACGAACACCGCCACCCGCGGCCAAACGGCGAAAATAGGTGCCAATGCTTTTCTCCCCGGCTGTGACCCACCGCACTAACTTGAGTGAATACTCCACCGCCTTAAAGGCGGTGGCTTCTGGGTAACGGACTAAAAGTCCTATTCCGAGCCACGCTCGGCTGGAAGTGCCCCACCCACAGGTGGGCTGAAGCCGACGGGGTCTCCGCTACGCGGACGCCTCCCCGTCTACCCGAAAGTCGCTATCGACATCCTGGTTCTGGTTGGCAATATACTGCGCGATCACCTCATCGGTGACATTACCACTGCTACAACAGAAGTAGCCCCGCGCCCACAAGTGGCGGCCCCAGAACTTCTTGTGCAAGTGCGGATACTCGTGCAACAGCTTATAGGCCGTTTTCCCCTTCAGCCGCTGGACCAAACGACTGATCGTGACCTGCGGCGGAATGGAGACGAAGAGATGCACATGATCTTTGGCGACATGGCCTTTGATGATCACCACATCCTCTTGGGCACAGACCTCGCGCAGCAGATCCCGCACCCGGGTACCCACCTCACCAACGAGGGCGGCTCGCCGATACTTGGTCACCCACACCAGATGCAGATGAATCTCGAACACCGTATGCGCGCCGTGGCGGTAGGTCTCACTCATGGCCCCAGTGTACCATATGCCACGGCGCGCGTGCTAAAGCCGTCGCCTGAAAGGCGAGGGTTTTAACCCTCCCAGAGTGAGACAATAAAAGGGGACAAGTCGGCGAACTTGTCCCCCTCAATAATATTCGCTCGTATGACCAGCGCCTACTGCGCGGATAACACCCTTTAGGGACCAGGGCGACTACATGCTGGATAGGTATATTTTGCGATGATTGCATTAGACCCGTTACGTCCTACAGCCCAGAGATCGAGGAGCTGGGAACATGAGCCACGCATGCCATCGATTCCAAATAAGGGAGCACTGAGCGGATCAAGATCCTGGAAGTTGAGCCACTGCGCGCCATCCCAGCGCATGAGCAGTGGATATAGCACATTCCCCACGCTCCTCATACCCACGGTCCAAGCAGTACCAGGCTGGGAGGCCGCACTGGCGGAAGTGAAGACCGCCTGCGGAATTGTCAACTCACTGTAGGTCGCAGGAGCGAAGCGGGTCCACGTGAAGCCGTCCCAGTGTAAAGTCAGCGGTCTGAGATTTGTTTCACCCACCGCCCATACATCATTAGCGGCTAGCGCGGATATTCCGTAAAGCTCAGCATTTGCCCCGAACGGTGGCAGGGTCACACGACTCCAACTTGTGCCGTTCCATTGTACCAGCAGCGGATCATACGAGGTGGAGAGGCTAGCGGCACCAGGGCGAGATGCGGAGAGTCTAGCAGCGGATTGAGACCGCGATGAGTTAGTGATAAAGCCCGCCGCCCAGATATGGTTGGCGTCAGCGGCATCCATTGCCAGGTAAACACCGTTAACAACGTCTGGTTGAGCAGGAGAAATCCAGTGCCCATAAAGAGGGTTCCAGTATTGGAGCATTGCTCTGTTGACCCAGCCACCGTCAACAAAATCACCAGCAGCCCAGACACTTCGCGTCGAAGGAAGCGAGGTAACTGCGTAGAAATTGCTGAACATCCATGCATCAGGCGCTGACGGATTACCTGCGGGATCTACATAGTGCCAGGTGGTACCCCCATCCGTGGTGTGCTGGCTTCCCGCATGGGCACCTACAATATCATCTAAATAGGTACCAACCGCCCATGCTTCGGTAGACGAAACCTTATCTATGTTATAGAGAACGCCCTCTTGTAAGTGCGGCTCAGGAGTCTGGAATGCCCAGGACGTGCCATTCCATCTTTGGATGATGGCACTATTAGGGCCATAGGTACAATTGCCAGCGGTGAACACGCCTGCCGCCCACGCAGTAGTATTGTTGACAACAGCCACACCGTTTAGATTATTGCACCCGTTCGGTAGATTAGGACCCGGAACAAGCCTCCAAGCTCCCGAAGCGGCTTGTACTGGGATGGATCCACCCACTGGAAGTACTAAGAAGCTAATGATTAATAAGCATGTCATCAATAAACGCTGTTTGCTGAACATCTCTTTAGCACCCCTCTTTCTTAGCTATCCTATCAAGGTCGGGTAATGGTAGCGGAACAGTTGCCTGTTTTATACGTCTTTGCTGTTCGTACTGTACAAGAATGGCTGGTTCTATTAAAATCGAGATTAGTGTCTGACAGAAGGGACAAACGATATTGCTACCGATACAAAACCGATATAAAAAGCGGGCCAAGAGTTGCGTCCCGCCGGGGAGCCTGGTAAACTAGCGGCTGATAGACTCCACACCGAGATGCGCCTAGAGCCAGGCCGCCATGGTCGCGGCTTCGCGATCCGGTAATAAGTCCACCACCGTGCCGGGTTCCAAGTCACAGATAATCGTGCCATAGGTCTGCCCTTTGCGCTTGGCCCAATCGTCAAGGCCGATCACACAGGGGCGGTAGGTGGCGGCTCGGGGAGTTGAGCGGAAAGGAGTATGTGCCGTGTCTTTGCCCAGTGAGGTAGAAGCGGTGATCCGGGATGCTGACGCCACGGTAACCTCCGATGTAGAACATGACCTCACACCGTTTCGCCGACAGGCTTTATATGAGGTGGTGGCTCCGATGAGTGACTCGCCAGGCCAGCAGCTACGCACGCGGTTGGAGATCATTACCATTCGTAAAGTTCTGCATTTATGGGAACAACTTTGGCCGGACAAGCAATTGCCCCACGAGGCGCTTGCGACAGCCCAAGCTGTGCTTCAGGGAACAATAGATCTTGAAGTAGCAGAACGTGTAGCTTGGGAGATGTCGGGACAGTTGGATGCGCTATGTGCGGAACCGGAGGAAGGCTTCGGCGAGGCTGGGGATTTTGATCCGGCGGTTACTGCGGCCTGTGCCGTTGGCCGTGGAGCAGTCTGCACTCTATGGACCGCCTGTGAAGCGGATCCGTTTGAGGGTCTTGAACTCAACGAAGAGGACACCAACAACTGGCTGGATCCCTGGTCTAGTGATGCCGCCCGTTGGGCGTCCGAGGCATACGCGGGGGTTGTTAGTTTAGCAAGCTCTAGTGCTGATAAGCGACTGGAGTTTTGGAAGTGGTGGCTACACGAAGCTATTCCTGCTGCGTGGAGCAGTCCGCGCTCTAATTTAGCACCAGCCAGCTCATAAGCCGGTCTTCATGTACCGGGAGTAACACTAATGAAAACCAAGCGAACGCTCCTCCTGCTTGCTGCGATCCTGGCCTTACTCAGCGCGTGTGAGCAGAACGCGCCTACCCCGCGGAGTGGCCCATCAAGCAGCAGCGCTAGCCCTGGCCCCGCTGAGGCTACCACCGGGAATGGTGACATACGGTTCGTCCACTCGCCCATCTTGCCCAAAGCGGACATCTTCCCCCTCTATCCCGATGCAAAGCCGGTGTCTAGCTATAACGATCCCCTGACAGAAGACTCATTTGACCTCGATGACATTGTCAACCCTGCCCAATTCTTCGCCTTCTATGCCCAGGAGCTTCCGCAGTACGGCTGGCGCTTAATCAGCGAATATCCGAACTGGATACAAGTTTACGTTTGGCAGAGCAGCGATCCGACGATTCAGTGGGATGTTGTGGCAATTGTTCAACTCCGGAAACACGAGTTTAGCGCAGGGCCTGATATAAAAAGTATTGCTCTGCTGAAAGATCCGAAACTCGATCACCTCCCGCTCTATCCTCACGCGCAGATCGAGGAAAAAGTAGACACCGGGAGTGGATTGCCACGAACGGTACGAATTGTCTATCGGAGTGACCAATCTAGCGAAGCGTTGACGGAATATTATCGCCAGACCTTACCCCAGTTGGGCTGGAGCGCAGCGTCTGATCCCGGTCGTTTCGTAAATGGCGTAACGGTCACAGACAATAAGCAAGTGATCCTTACGATTACGGAACTGGCGAGCCAGGGCACCCGTGTCACGCTAGAGGCCACAGAGAAAGTCAAAGAGCCGTGAAGATGGCCCGTGTCGAGTGGGCGCCCCGAGGCCGACGTGGGCAGGGGGGGGGCGCCGCGGCGTGCGGGGGGTGGGGGGTGTGTG
>JBBSAN010000237.1:0-8868 GCA_038252265.1 Chloroflexia bacterium | reverse complement strand
GCACGCCGGGCCGCAGGCAGGTCGCCCAAAGCCGCCCACGCCTGCGTCTGTAGCAGCAGGAGTTCGACCCGATTCGCCATATGCCCTGCCGGGGCCGCCTCTGGATGGAGACGTGCCAGCAACGCCAGCGCCTCCGTCGGCTGGTCCTGCGCCAGCAGGATCCGCACCAGGGTCAGGTACTCCACCGGCTCCCGATGCGGGCGCGGCAGGATCGCCGTTAGGTCGCCCGCCGCCCCGTGCGGAGCGTAAGTATACAGCCAGCGCGCCCCCTGCGCCGCGTCGCCCCGCGCCAGTGCCCGCTGTGCCTGCCCGGCGGCGACCATCGCTGCCCCCTGCGGGGTGTGCCCCGCTTGCGCGAGGGCGGCGGCCTGATCGAGCACTGCCCAGGCCGCCGCGTCCTGGCCCTGTGCCTGGCGCAGCCGGGCCAGGACCAGATACGCCCAAACCACCATGTCCCAGCTCCCGGTGAGCATTCCCAGGTCGATGCCCTGGCACAAATACGTGTCGGCGGCGGCGAGATCATCCCATTCATAATGCAATTCGCCCAGTCCGACATAGGCGATCCCGGCGGCGGGCAGCGCCTGCTGGTCCCCGCCTGCGGCAAGCTGGACGGCTTGTTGATAGAGCCGGTCGGCCTGGTGGAGCCGCCCTTGTACCCGGTCCACCAGGGCCAGGGCGTGGACCACCGCGATCTCGGTATAGATCTGGTCCCCGATCCGGCAGACGGCGCGCGCGGCAGTCAAGACCTGCACCGCCTCGGCAAAGGCCCCCTCCATGAGGTGGGCATAGCCGTCGTTCATCAGCAGATGACTATGCAGGCGGGGGGCCACTTGCTCCCCTGGCTGAAAGTACGAGGCCGCCTGAGCCACTGCTGCCCGGATGCCGGGCACATCACCCCGGCTCCGGGCGGCCACTGCGCGGATCACCGCGACCTGGCCCAGGCCGTGTTGGAGCAAGACGGGCAGGGGCAGGGCTGCCGGGGCCTCATGGGGGACCACGATCCACCGCCCGAACCCCTGCTCCGCCGCCTGGAGGTGGGATTCCACCGCGTCGAGTTGCCCGACCAGCAGCAGCACCCACGCGGTCCACGAACTGAGGCCGGGCCGCGCCCGCACCAGAGCGGCGGGTAGCGCCTGAAGCCAGCCAAGGAGAGTGACGACTTCGCCGCGCTGGATGACAAAAGCGGCCACGCGGTTGATCCAGTCGGCGGCCTGGTCAAAGTCGCGGGCAGCGAGCGCGTGGTGAATCGCGTCCGCCCATCGTTCCTCCTGTGCATACCAGGCACTCGCCCGCCGGTGTAAGATGGCCGCCTGCTCAGGCTGCGCCCGCGCCAGCCGATCCTGGAGAAATTCCGCGAACAGTGGGTGATAGCGATACCAGGTGGCGGTCGAATCGCCGGGAGCGAGGAAGAGCTGGGCCTTAGCAACCTGCTCTAACAGGGCCGGACTCTCCGGCTGGCCGGTCAGGGCGGTGCAGAGCGGGCCGTCTAATTGCCGCAACACGGCGGTATCGAGCAAGAACTGCTGGATCGCCGCCGATTGCTGAAGGAAGATTTCTTCGGCCAGGTAGTCGCGGATATGCGGCTGGATGCCGGTGAACGTTGCCAGGAAGGCGGCGCGGTCGGACTGCCCGTGCAGGGCCAGCGCGGCCAGTTGCAGCCCGGCGACCCAGCCCGCAGTGTGCGCGGCCAGCAGAGCCACGTCTGCCGGGGCCAAATCCAACGCCATCACTTCATTAAGGAAGGTCTGTGTGTCGGCCAGCGAAAATTGCAGATCGGGCACGCCCAGTTCGTGGAGATCGCCGTTGGCGCGCAGGCGGGCCAGCGGGAAGGGCGGTATGGTTCGGGTGGCGAGGACCACCCGTAGCGCCGCTGGCCCATGATCGAGCAGGTAGCAAAGCGCCTCATGGATCGCGGCGGTCTCGATCAGATGATAATCATCCAACACCAGCACGATGGGCCGGGCACTCCCGGCCAGACCTTCCAGCAGCCGGGGCAGTGCCGGGGGCGCGGGATCGGCCTGCCCGTTGGTCGCCTGGACCGTATGGTGGAGCGCCTGCGTCACATAGGCCCAGAAGCGGGTGGGGTCATTGTCGCCCGCATCCAGGCTGACCCAGGCAACCGGCCAGGGGGCCTGGGCGGCCCAGGCGCTGACGAGGGTGGTTTTGCCGAACCCGGCAGGCGCGGCGATGAGGGTGAGCGTGCGTCCGACGGCCTGGTCTAACCGGGCCAGCACGGACGGGCGCGGCAGCCGGTCCGGGCGGGGTGGGGGCCGTTGGAGTTTCGTGCTCAAGCTCAAGAACGGGGAGGCTGCCGGGGCAGGCGCGGGTGGGTCGGGCCGGGCAGACTCGGCGGTGGTCGCCAGGGCGTGGGCGACCCGTTCCAGGCAGGCCAGGGTGAGGTCGGGGGAGCGCCCCAGGTAGGCGGTGTGCAGGTGCCCCTGGCGACGGCAGTAGGCGTACCAGTACAGCCCGCCCGGACGGGGCTCCTTGCGCGCAGTGAAGCGCCCGCTGGTGCCCACAAAGGCGAAACTGCGCTGTTGCTCCAGCCACGCATACCACGCGCCGGAGCCGATCGTAATCGGCTCCGCCCCATCCGTAAACAATCCCTGCGAATCGACGCGGGGGGTGATGCGGGCCATGCGCCTCCTCCAGGGTGGGATAAGTTACACAGACGAGCATAACACGCTCCTGTGTAACTTGTCAATCCTGTACCCCTGACTACAAATGCGACCCCTGCGCGGCTTAGGCGCAGCCACTGTCTCCACGACAGACCCCTTGACGGAGGTGGAGGCGCGCTACAGGGCGAAAGGCGGACACGGATCGCCCATCCGCCGGGGTCCGATGACGCGGGCAAGTGGGTTGGAGGAGCATCACCGATGCCGACGGGAGATCGCCAGGCTGGCGTGCTTGCCGTAACCGATGGGCCGATCCCGACCGAGGATCAACGCACAATCGCCGCTCTGCTCGCCGGGGATGAAGCGACCTTTGTGGCCTTGTTGGACCGCTACCTTGCCCCGATGCTGCGTCTGGCTTCGGTCTATGTCGCGGATCGCGCTGTGGCCGAGGAGGTGGTGCAGGAAACCTGGGTCGGCGTGTTTCAGGGGTTGTCCCGCTTCGCCGGTCGGTCTTCACTCAAGACCTGGATCTTTCGCATCCTGACCGACCAGGCGCAGACGCGAGGCAAGCACGAGGCGCGCACCGTGCCCTTCGCAGCCCTCGGTGGGAACGACGAAGATGGGGACGAGCCAGCCGTCGATCCCGACCGCTTCCTCCCCGCCGATCATGCCTGCTGGCCGTACCATTGGGCCACCCCTGTAGCGTGCGGAAACCGCATCTGACGTTGCAGAAAACGTTCTGCGTCGGCGCACGGCGCGGTTGCATAGGTGGTCGGCATGATCCCTGCAGTGTTGCGCGTCATGTTCTACTGCATGATCGCCCAACTCCTCTCCTTATTGCTCGACTGCTTCTTTAAGCGCGGTCACACCGATTCGCGCAAGAATCTCGAAATACGGCTGCTCGCCAACAGTTGAGCATCCTCCACCGGCAGCACCCCACCCCTCCGCGCCGCTCCCGCTGGGAAAAGTTGGGCCTCGCCGTTCTGGTCGCCACATTTGCCAGCCTTGGTCGTGGCAGCACAATCAAGTTGGACAAGGTGCTGCGCTTGTTCAAACCGGACACCGTCCTCAAATGGCACCGCGATCTCGTCTGTCGCAAATGGACGTTCGCTAAACAACTAACTGGTGGTCGATCGGCCACCGATCCTGAACGGCTCACGCTGCTGCTACGCCTGGCCCAAGAGAATCCGACCTGGGGTTATGGCAAGTTGCAGGGTGAGTTGCTTAAACTGGGCTATGCGATCGGGCGCTCTACGGTCAGAGACATACTCAAACGGCAGCAGGTTCCTCCGGCACCAGAGCGGGCCAAACAAGGCAGCAGTTGGCGCACTTTCCTCAGCCACGACAGCCAGCAACTGCTGGCCTGCGACTTTTTCACCGTAGAAACGGCCTGGTTGCAGGCGCTTACCGTGTTCTTCTTTATTGAAGTGGGTAGTCGGCGCGTGCATTTCGCTGGCTGCACGGCGCACCCAACCGCAGATTGGGTGACGCAGCAAGCACGTCAGCTAAGCTGGACTTTGCAGGAGGAGTAACAACCCATGCGTGTCCTGATCCGTGACCGAGATGCCAAGTTCACTGCGAGTTTCGACAATGTCTTTGCGGCGGAAGGCATCGAAATCATCAAGACACCTTTCCGGGCCCCGCGAGCAAACGCGTTTGCTGAAAGATGGATCCGGTCGGCACGGTCCGAATGCTTGGACCGGCTGTTGCTCATGGGCGACGGGCATCTCCGCCGCGTGATGAAGGAGTATATCAAGTACTACAACGAAGCTCGTCCGCACCAAGGCATCGAGCAGCGGTGTCCGATAGCATTAGCCGAACGCCGACGAACGGGTCCAGTGCAGTGTCGTGATGTGCTCGGTGGGATTATCCACGATTATGAGCGGGCTGCCTGAGGCTAATTTCAGAACGGATGTGTTTTTCGCACGGCACAGGGATTTCCGACACACAATCCAAGGATCACATAAACGAAATTATGCTTAACATAACCGCGCTTATGTTAAACATAAGCGGTTTAGATGTAGCATCACAACTGTTCAAGTCATAACATCTCCTTCAATCGAAGACGTATGGCAGGAGGCCACCTCACTGGAGAGGTGGCCTCCTGCTTGTGGTCCCCTGGTTAACGATCAGTGGGCGGGCGTTTGAGAGTTGGGGAAGAAGGCGGAAGCCGCGATCTTCGCCATCTGGCCGCGGGTGGCGTTGTTGAACGGGCGGAAGTAGGGGCGGTTGTCCGGCGCGAGGCATGGCTCGCCCACCCCGCCGCAGGGGTAGCCACTGATGATCTCCCGGCTGGCGCTGCGCTGGATATAGAGATAGAAGGTGCTGCCGGGAGGCACATCCTCGAACGTCTGGCCGGTCGGGATTTCGGTCCAGCCCGCCGCACCCGCGACGATCTTGGACAACTGTCCCCGCGTCACGTTATTACCAGGGCGGAAGTAGGGCCGGTGGGTCGGGCTGACACATGGCTCATCCGGTCCACCGCAGGGGTAGCCACCGATGATGCCGCGCGTGCTCAACCGCTCGACCCACAACCAGAAGGAGCCACTGTTCGGGACATCCTCGAACGTCTGCTGAGTCGAAGGTACGCTATCGCTGAAGCCTGCCGATGCGGAGACGATCTTGGCCGTCTGGCCGCGGGTGACGTTATTGCCGGGGCGGTAGTAGAGACCGGGACACGGTTCGCCCCCGCCCCCGCAGGGGTAGCCGCTGATTAGCCCCCGGCAGGCCAGCGTCTGGACGTAGGGGTAGAATGAGTGGTCGCCCAGCACATCGCGGAACAGGGGCAGATCGGGCCAGTGCTCGAGGGTCGTGCCCGCCACCGCCCAGACATCCTGCGGCCCGGTCTGGGCGATCCCACTGCCGCCACCCGTCGGTGCCGGACTGACCCCCCAACTGGTGCCATCCCAATGAAGGATGGCGCTCTGTCCCATCGCCCACACGTCATTCGGCCCACTGGCGCTCAGGTCGGTGATCGCTCCGGCAGCAGGGGCGGGAACCACCGTCCAGGCGCTGCCGTCCCAGTGCAAGAGGGTGCCCGACGCGCTCCCTGCCCAGGCGTCGCTCGCGCTGAACCCGACCACCGCCGACAGAGGGCCAACCGCCGGGGCGTGCGTTTCGATCACTCCACCCGGGGTGAGGCGCAGGATGTAGGTACCGTTGCAGGCCCCACAGAGGCTGGAGCCCACGGCCCAGGCGGTGCCCGGCCCATCCGCCCACACATCATAGAGGTCGAACGCCACCCCGCCGGACGGCCCCGCCGCACCAGGGGCTGGGCCAACAACAGCCCAGGTCCCGCCCATATAGTGGACAATATAGGGTGAACAGGCGATGCTGCTGCCGACGATCCAGACTTCATTCGGCGCGTAGGCCGCGACGCTGGCGTAGTGGTGATCGCACGACCCAAACACCGGCGTGGGCACGGGGGCGGCGGTCCACTGGCTGCCGGCCCAATGATAGAGGTCCTGGTCGCTGACCGCCCAGGCATCGCGGGGACGGTCCGCCGCCACCGCCTTGAGTAGCGGATTACCAGGCACCGGGACAGACGCCCAAGCGGTGCCGTTCCAGTGCAGCGCCGCCGCGCCCACCGCCCAGGCATCCTGCGGGCCGCCAGCGGCCACTTTCGCCAAACTGCCGGGGTCGGGGTTGGGGACGAAGCTCCAGGCCGGGCCGCAGCCGGGGGCCAGGGTCGGCGTCGGGGTGGGCGCGCCGCGCGTGGGCGTCGGGGTGGGGGTGAACGGCGTGACCGAGGGGCTGCCGGGCACGCAGGGATTCCCGTACCGCTCGATGAGGGTCTGATCCAGCGCCGGGCTAGTGCTGCGATAGCCCACCGCCCACACCTCCGTCGGGCTGCGGGCGGCCACCCCGACTACCCAGTTCGCGCCTGCTGGGTTCGCGCTCGGCACCAGGCTCCAGGCCGCGCCATCCCAGTGCAGAGTCAGCGTCTGCCCAGTGGATGGACTGCCGCCTTGTCCCACTGCCCACACGTCGTTGGCCGCGATCACCGTCACGGCCTGGAGTCCGTTGGCCGTGCCGCCGGTATTGGGGCTGGGTGCTACCGCCCAGGCGGTCCCGTCCCAGTGCAGTGCCAGCGTCCGCGACGTACTGCCCAGCAGCGTGATCCCCACCGCCCACACGTCGTTCCCCGCCTGTGCCGCGACGGCCATGAGCACATTGCTGGCCGCCACCACGTTCGGGCTGGGCACGACGCTCCAGACGCTGCCGTTCCAATGCAGGGTCAGGGTCTCCGTCGTGCCCACATTGGTCTGGAATCCGCCGACCGCCCAGGCATCGGTGCCGGACAGGGCCATCACCCCGGTTAGCTCGCTGACGGCAGTGCCCGGGCTGGGGCTGGCGACCGCGCTCCAGATGCTGCCGTTCCAGTGCAAGATCAGCGTCTGGCCGACATTGCTGCCGTTATTGTAGAACACTCCCACCGCCCAGGCATCATTGGCGGCGCGCGCCGTCACCGCCTGGAGCCGGTTCAGCCCGGACCCCGGATTGGGGCTGGGCACGAGGCTCCAGGCGCTGCCGTTCCAGTGCAGGATCAGCGTCTGGTCAGCGTGGGTACCCGTGGTCGAGTAGCCTACCGCCCAGGCATCGGTGGCGGCACTGCCCGCCACGCCCAGCAATGTATGGTTGCTGAGGGGCAGGTTTGGGCTGGCGACAACCTGCCAACCCGCCCCGGCCCAGCGTTCGATCAAGGTCTGGGTGAGGCTGCCGGTATCGTAGCGCCCCACCGCCCACACGTCGCTCGGCCCGGCGGTCGCCACTGCGGCCAGAGTGTTCGACGCAGTGCCCACATTGGGGCTGGTGCTGACCGCCCAACCCGCTGTGCAGACACGTGTGGGCGTGGCCGTCGGGAGCGGCATCCCGGTCGGCGTGCCGGTTGGCGTGCCGCCCAGGTTACCATGGCGCGGAGGGCGCGCCGGGTCAATCGTAGCCACGTTCGGTCCACCGGGGGGCAACGGGGCCGCCCCGGCAGCGGCGGCCAGCACGAGCACCCCGAGGATACATAGCACACCGATCGGAAGAGATAGAACACGCATCGAAAAGCTCCTTGAGGATAACAGGGCGAATAGGCGGGCAGGGTCAATGAGAAAGCCGCTGGCTCCGCACCCTGACGCCCTCATGTCGCCCCGGCTCATCGGCGAGCCGGAGTGCTGCAATTGGGGAAGAAGGTGTTGGCGACAATTTTGGCGGTCTGCCCGCGGGTCACGATGTTGTAAGGCCGGTAATACGGGCGATTAGCCGGGACGACGCATGGTTCGCCTCCTCCGCCACAAGGATAGCCCCCGATGATGCCTCGGCTGGCGCTCCGCTCGATCCACAGGTAGAAGGTGCTGCCTGGCGGCACATCCTGGAACGTCTGGCCGGTGGGCGTCTCGGTATATTGGGCGGCGCTGGCGGCGATCTTGGCAAGCTGGCCCCTAGTCACGTTGTCACCGGGGCGGTAGTAGGGGCGGTTCGTAGGCGCGATGCATGGCTCACCGGGGCCGCTACAAGGATAGCCACTGATGATGCCGCGCCCGGCCAGTCGTTCGATAGGGAGCCAGAAGGTGCTGCCCGGGGCCACATCCGCGAAGGTCTGTTGGCTGCTGGGCATCGGATCGGTCCAACCCGCGCTGCTGACCACGATCTTGGCAAGCTGGCCGCGGGTCACGTGGTTGAACGGGCGATAATAGGTGCCGGGACAGGGTTCGCCGGAGCTACCACACGGGTACCCGGTGACGATCCCCCGGCAGGCCAGGCAGCGGATCACGTCATAGAACGTGCTGCCCGGCGGCACATCGTTGAACTGGATCGGGCACGGGGTCGGCGTCCCGCCCACGGGCGGCGTGCCCGTGGCCGTGCCCGGTGGCCCGGTGGGGGTGCGGGTGGGCGATGACCCGGTCGGGGTGACGGTACTGCTCTGGGTGGGCGGCACACTCGGCGTGCGGGTGGTGGTCGCGGCAGGCACCGTCACGGTGCGCGTGACGCTGGGTATAATGATCGGCGTGGCGCTGGGCGTCGCCGTCCCGGTACTCGGCGGCAGGGTGCGGGTGGCACTGGGCGTCGCCGTCCCGGTGTTCGGCAGCGGGGTAGGGGTGCGGGTGGCGCTGGGCGCGCTGGTCGGCGTGGTGCTGGGCGTCACCGTCGCGGTGTTCAGCGGCGGGGTACGAGTGGGCGATGGCCCGCCAGGGGTGCTGGTCAGCGTGGGCACCACGCCGGGGGTGAACGTGTAGGTCGGGGTCGAGCCGGGCGTCGGCTCGGT
>JBBSAN010000236.1:0-8883 GCA_038252265.1 Chloroflexia bacterium | reverse complement strand
TGGTTATATACACAGGTTGGTGAACTTGCTTGCTCACCACTCTGCTGTTGTTAAGGTGCTTTTCAGGTAGCAACCCCGGAAGGTTGCAGGCGCCGTTTTTCAGCGGCGAGGGTCATTATACCAAAGGAGGTCAACCGTGTCAAGGCGTTTCGGCCTTGGCTTTTCCACCAATTTATCCACACCGTTACCCACAATTTGTGGAAACCGGAATGACCAATTAGGTGGGGTCGCTGGGCAAACAAAATCCGATGCTCATCGCATCGGCGGAGACAAAACAACACCATGTGAGATGTGAGTATTCACACTCTTGTGGTTCTGTTCTGGCTGCTGCCCTCCCCTTTTGGGTGTTCCCTTGAGAACGATCTTCCTCGTTTACACGAGACGAGACCGGATTTTTACCGGCTTTTCAACCGGCCCGATTATTATACTCAATTGCCCAAGCGCTGTCAAGGGGTTTTGCCCCCCAGTTCCCGACCAATTTCCTGGTCATCTGCACTTGTTTGAGGTCTGCCTGATTCCGACTTGAAGGTTAGAGAGGCGAGACAGTAATCGGGGCTGGTTTCGCAACCAACCTGCCTATTATACCGACTTGGGCGGCGGCTGTCAAGATGATTTACGGCGTGTTTCGGCTTGAAAGCAGATCAATCGGTGCAACGCTGACTGGGGCTGGCCGACCCTAGCGCCGCCCGCGCACCGCCCAGGCCCGCGCAATCAAGGGGATCGAGCCATCAGGCGCGATCGGCAGCGCGGCGCGAAGGTGGTCATGCAGGGCGGCCCGGCGTTCCTCGTTCAGCGCCATAGCATAGGCGGGAGCTGGTCCCTGCCCACCCAGGAAGGGCGACCAGTAGTCGTCGAAGTCGCGGAAGACGGTCGGCACATCAATCGCCCGCGCCACCACATCATGCAAACCTACCCGTCGCCAGAGCGCGGCCAGCGGATCGGGCTGGCAAAGAGGGAAGCGCGCCCCTTCGTCCAACGGCCCGGCGGTGGGATCGAGCGCGACGGCGGCATCCCAGAAATAGCGCATCAATTGCATTTGCCCGGCATAATCCCAGACATACGCGGCGACGGTGCCACCGGGGCGGGTCACGCGGGCCATCGCGGCGGCGGCGCGCTCCGGCTGAGGGATGAAATTGAGCACCAGCCCCGACACGGCGGCGTCAAACGCGCTGTCGGCGGCGGTGAGCGCCTGGGCATCTTCAACGGCGAAGGCGGCGCGGGGATCGGGCGTGTATGCCTGGGCGTAGGCGACGAACCCCGCCGAAGCGTCCACCCCCAGCACGGTGGCGGGGTCGGCCTGGGCCAGGATTGTCTGGGTGAGCGCGCCGGTGCCGCAGCCCACGTCGAGCCAGCGGGCACTCGGCGGAACGGCTAACCAGGCGAGGAACTCTTGCGCGACGAGGCGGCTCCACCGCCCGACATACGGCTCATAGGCCGCACCGCTGGCCCAAACGTCCTGGCGCGCAGGTTGTTCCATTATCAGAAGTCCTTTCCCCAGTCCTTAATGCTGGACGCGATAGGCAATAATGGTATTCCGGTCAAAGAGATAGAGGATATCGTTGGGGCCATAGGCCAGCGCGGTGGGCGACCCCAGCGGCGGGTCGTTCGGACTGATCCGCGCTACTTGCATGTCGCCGGTCTTGAGGTTGAGCGAACGCACGCCCCCCTCGCAGGCGATATCGAGCCAGTCGCCGGCGACCACCATCTGCCACGGCTGGCAGCGCAGGTCATAGGTTTGCCGGTAGTGCCCCGTGTTGTCGAAGGCGAAGACTCGCTTCTCGGACGTTTCCGCGCCATAAACGGTATTATCCGGGGCGACGGTGACCCCCGCGATATTGTTAAACCCGCCCTTCGGCCCCCCCCACGAGGCCAGGGCGTCGCCGCCACCTGCCGGGTAGGCGTGGATCAGCCCCATGTCGGTGGCGTAGAGCTTGCCGTCGGGGCCGAGGCCAAAGCCGATGGCGATAGGGCCTTTCCCGCGCATGGCAACCTGGCGAACCACCTGGCCGCCGGGCTGCATGACATAGAGCGCCTGGTCCCCTGCGCCGTTGTTCAGCAGATAGAGCAGGCCGTCCGGCCCGGTCTTCACGTCGCCGGGATAGCTGTAGGTCAGCACGCCGCTGGCCGAGATCGGCCTGACCGCCGCATAGCTCCCGGTGGCGGGATCGAACGCGCCCAATTCTCCGGCCCCTAACTGGATTTGCCCCACAGTGGAGCGCGGCCCCAGAGAGGTGAGATAGAGCTTGCCGTCCAGGTAGGTCATGCCATGCACTTCGGTCAGGGGTTGGGCCAGGGTCCAGCGGTGTTGCTCGACCAGCACCGTATTGGGCTTGAGATAGGCGGCGTTCATAATCAGCCAACCGACCCCCAGGAAGGCTGCCGCCCCCAGCCAACCGCTACTCTGGAGCACGAGGCTGGCGGGGCGGAAAGGCACGCGGGGACCAGCGCGGCGGATGAACAGCGCGCCAACAAAGACGATCACAAAGGCGATACTAATCACCAGGGCGGTCTGGCCGGGCTGAGCGATCTCATCCGGCGCGATAAACGAGGGCAGGACGCGCCGCAAGTCGAGCCGGATCGGAGCATCGGGCGACAGCGCCAACCAGTCGAAGACCCCGCCCCAGAAGAGCCGCCCATCGCCAAACGGCCACATCCGGATCGGGTCGTTCAGCATGATCGCCATGCTGAGGAACCCCGGCACCGCCAGCACGGCATAGAGGAGCGTGTACAGCCAGTTCCGGCAGGCGTAGAGCGACACCGCCAGCGGCCCGGCCAGCAGGGGGGCAAAGGTCGTCAGATAGCGGGCCGGGGGGCACCACTGCCCGTTCCAGGCATAGAAGGCGGCGACCACGGCCATGTAGGGCAGGCCGAGCAAGGCCAGCCAGAGCAGCACCCGCCGCCCCGGCCCCCCGCCCCGCCGCCACAGGGCGATCAGGCCGACCGCTGCCAGCAGGTAAACCGGGGCATAAGTCAGGAAGCCCCACTGGATATCGAACAGCAGGCCGAAGGCGTCGCTGGTGAAGCGCACCCGGTCGTCCGGGGTACCCCACGGCCAGTACAGCACTTCGTGGCCCTCGGTGATCACGCTGGTATCGGCCACCACCCGCCCGTAGAGGAAGAGGTTATAGGCGGCCAGCAATGCCGCCGACAGCACCACCGGCCCCAGCAACGGAACTGCCGACCGGACCAGCGCAGGGAGCGCCCGCCCGGGGGTCGCCCGCAGCCGGTAGACGCGCCACCACTGGACGGCGGCATAGGCCAGCAGGATCAGCGCAATCGGCGCGGCCCGCCAGGCGATCCACGGCATATAGCCGATGCAGAGGCCGATCAACACCCGGCGGCCCCACCCGTTAGCCTCCCAGCCCAGGGCCAGGCGGCGAAAGGCGTAGATGAGCAGCAGGCCGGTGGGCAATTCGGTAAAGATGAGATATGAGTAAGTCATCAGTGGGCTGCTGAAGGCCAGCGCGATCCAGACCACCGCCGCGATCCAGGTCCGCCCGGTCAACTCGACCGCCAGCAAGAAGATATTGACGGCGACCAGCGCCCCGATCAGGCACATCATGACAATGGTCGCGGGCCACCAGAGGGCGAACCAGGAGCCGACCACCCACGCCGGGAGCAGCAGCAAAGGCAGCCCGGCCAGGTGGGCCGAGTATTCCTCGGTGGGGGGCCGGGTACGCGCCGGGGCTAGCTGGCGCGGGATCGGATTGGGGGCACTCATGCCGACAAAGCCGGGCGGGTGGGGGGCCAGTGCGTAAAACTTCGCCTCGTCGTGGTTGTCGTAATTGTTCTTGACGTTCAGGTCGCCATCCTGCACGAGGCTGATCACATCCATCAAATAGAAGGGCTGGTCGCCGGTCGGGGGGCTGCTGTAGAGGAGGAAATGGGGGATGAGCACCACGTAGATCAGGAATGTGACACCGAAGCAGAGCATCAGCCAGCCGGGATGCACCCGCACGCGCGCCAGATCCGCCGCCGGGGCGACGGGGGGTAGCGCGCCTGAGTCAACCGGGGGGGGTGGCGCTACAGCGGTGGGGTTAGGTTCGTCCGGCGCGGCCTGGTCTGGATCGTCCTGATTCGGGAGGGCTACAGACATAAGCAGGAAGTCTCCGGGTAGTTACTCAGGCGTAAGCGCATAGTCCACGGCGGCCACGGCGTGGAGGCGGGTCGTGTCGAAGACGGGCAGGGGGCTATCGGCGGGCCGGATCAACAGGCCGATTTCGGTGCAGCCCAGGATGACGCCTTCCGCGCCTTGCTCGGCCAGGCTGCGGATGACGCGCACATACTGCTTGCGCGAGGCGATGGTGGTGATGCCCAGGCACAACTCGTCATAGATGATCCGGTGGACCAACCGCCGGTCGTGGGCGTCGGGCACCAGCACGGTCAGGCCGTAGCGTTCCTCCAACCGCCCCCGGTAGAACGGCTCCTCCATCGTGAACGCCATGCCGAGCAGGCCGACGCGGGTCAGCCCGGCGGCCTGGATCTGCACGGCGGTGGGGTCGGCAATGTGGAGCAGAGGGATGGTGATCGCCGCCTGCAAGGCATCGGCCATCTTGTGCATGGTGTTGGTGCAGAGGACGACGAAATCGGCCCCGCCGCGCTCCAATTGCCGGGCGGCGGCGATCAGCAGGTCCGTCGCCGCGTCCCACTGCCCGGCGTGCTGGAGCGCCTCGATCTGGGCGAAGTCGAACGAATACATCAGGCTTTGCGCCGAATGGAGGCCACCCAGCCGCGCCCGCACCGTCTCGTTAATGATCCGGTAGTAGTCCTGCGACGACTCCCAGCTCATGCCGCCCAGCAGCCCGATCGTTTTCATACCGTGCGCCCTCTCAATCCACTCCTTCTTCAATCGCCACGTCATCATAAATGCGGGCGGCGGCGAGGAGGTTGTGCGGGCCGCGCTCGTAGCAGGCGATCCCCGCCTGCGCAGGCAGCCGGTGCGACCCCCATTGGACCACGTTGTACTCGATGGCGCAGCACACGCCGTCATCGGTCAGAGTGCAATGCTCCAGCGGGATGCCGCCCCCGGCGAATAGCCCGCCGTAGAAGGCGCGCAGCCCGGCATCGCCGCGATAGATATGCGGGCCGCCGCTGGGTTCGCGGGCCACGCCGTCCGGCTCGAACGCCGACAGGGCTGCGGTCAGGTCGCCTCCGGCCAGCGCCTGCTGGTAGCGTTCGATCACGTCGGGCAGTTGCAGATCGGGATCATGGGCCAGCAACGGCGGGCGCACCTGGTGCCCGCCGATCAGCGGCCAGAAGGAGTGGTAGACCCGGACCGCCCGCAACCCGTCCCCTTCCGGTTCGCCCACCACGGCGACGGGGAGGGCGACGGGCTGGCCGTCCAGGGTCAGGTGCAGCACCGCCTCGGCGACGGTGCGACCCGCGCCGTGAGTGGTCCGCACCGGCTCGACGCTGGCGGCGTGGGTGTGGAGCCAGGCATGGGCGGTGGCGGCGAACGCGGCCACCGCCTCGCGCCCGGCGAGGTGCCCGGCGCGGGGGTCGTCAATGGTGGGCGACCCGGCGAACAGGTCGAGGAGCGCCTGTGGGGGACCGGCCAGCAGCGTCGGTAAATAGCGGGTGGTAGGGTCGGTCGTCTGCGGCATATCCATTTCGTGTCTCCTTGCCCCGTTTAGCGCAGAATGTGGCCGGTGATGACCACGCGCTGCACCTGATTGGTGCCCTCATAAATCTGGGCCACTTTGGCGTCGCGGAAAAACCGTTCGACCGGGACGTGGGTGGTGACTCCCATGCCCCCGAAGATCTGGACCGCATCGGTGGTAGTCTGCATGGCAAGATCGGTGGCGTAGCACTTCGCCATCGCCGCCTGAAGGCCGAACGGCTGCCCGGCGTCCACCAGCGCGGCGGCCTTGTAGGTCAGCAGGCGGGCCGCCTCGATCCCCATCGCCATGTCGGCCAGGGGGAACGACACGCCCTGGTTCTGGGCGATCGGCTTGCCGAACTGGGCGCGCTCTTTGGCGTAGCGCAGCGCGGCTTCGTAGGCGGCCTGGGCCAGCGCCACCCCCTGGATCGCAATCCCCACCCGCCCCAGATCGAGCGCGGCGAGCGCCGTCCGCAGCCCCGTGCCCTCGCGCCCCAGCAGCCGGTCGGCGGGCACCCGCACGTCGGTCAGCGTCACTTCGCGCTGGACGGAGGTGCGCATCCCCAGTTTGGAAATCGGCGGGCCGAAGACCAGCCCCGGCGTGTCGCGGTCGAGGATGAAGGCGCTGACCCCACGCCCGCCCGCCTCCGGGTCGGTCAGGGCGAAGAGGACGTAGACATCGGCCACGCCGCTGTTGGTGGCGAATGTCTTTTTGCCGTTCAGCACGTACTGGTCTCCGTCGCGCACGGCCACCGTCTTCATTCCGGCGGGGTCGCTGCCCGCGCCCGGCTCGGTCAGGCTGAAGCAGGCGAACAGTTCGCCACTCGCCAGGGGTGGCAGCCAGCGCCTCTTCTGCTCGTCTGTCCCCTGCTGCTGGACGCAGGTGATCATCGCCGCGTGCGAGGCCAGGATCAACACTTGCGCGCTCTCGACCTTACCGATCTCTTCCAGCGCCAGGATATAGTCGAAGAAGGAGTGGCCCGTGCCGCCATATTCCGGCGGCACGGCCAGCCCGGCCAGCCCGGCCCGCGCGGCGGCGTCCCAGACGGAGCGTTCGCAGGCTTGCCGCTCGTCGCGGTCCTTCACGGTGGGGGCCAGCTCGGCTTCGGCAAAGGCGCGGACGCGAGCGCGGAGATCGTCTTGTTCAGGCGTAAGTGTGAAATCCATAAGGAACCTCAGTGATTAGGGATCAAGAATCGGTCGGCATCGGTTTCTCGCCGGAGGCGACCACGGCGGGCACGATCACCAGCGAGTCGGCGGCGTAAAATGCCTGAATGTCAGCGATAGCAGCGTCGCGATCTCCTGCCGTGATCACCCCGCGCTCGACATACGAATCGAGAAAGCCGGGCGGCGGCGGCGGGGATAGGGTCTCCAGGCCGAGGATGTCGCTGTGCTGCATCATCACCGCAAAGGTGAGATGGTCGAACCCGGCTTCTTTCAGGATGCGGGGCAGCCGCCGCCCCACATTGAAATTGCCGCCCCGTGCCGCCTGGTCGGCGGTCAGCTTCTGCCGCACGACCAGGGCTTCCGGCGTCGGGGCCGGGTCGCTGAGGAACAAGCCGTCATCGCGATCAGCGATCGCTAGCTGTCCGCCCGGCTTGAGCACGCGCCAGATCTCGCGGGCCGCCCCCGCTGGGTTGGGCAAGTGCTGGAAGATGAGCCGGGCATAGGCGAAGTCGTACGTGTCGGCGGGCAGGCCGGTCTCCAGCGCCGACGCAGTGACGAAGCGCACCCGCTCGATCCCTTTATCGGCCAGGTAGCGCTGCGCCTGGGCGACCATCACCGGGTCACGCTCAACGATGGTGATCACGCTGCTGGGCAGCAGCCGCAACAATTGCTCGGTGATAAAGCCCGGCCCCGCACCCGGTTCCAGCACGGTCATGCCGTCGCGCAGCCCCAGGTCGGTCAACAGCCGCGCCTCCTGGTCCCACCACTGGAGCGCCTGCGCCCGCAGCCGGACGAGTTCGGTGTCCACCCCGCCCGGCATGGCGCTGATTTCATAGGAGCCGATTTCTTCCATTTATACGGTCCTCCTGTGCAGCCTTTCGCTACAGTTGAGATTGACACCTTCCGTACAGTTGCATTGGGCTTATAAGCATCAGCAGATCGGTGGTGGCCGTTGCCAACGCACCGTCTCACTTTTATAGCCAGCCAATGATCTGTCTTGATCGAGTAGCGTCTGCTCTGCCGGGGACAGATCAATATAATGAGCACCATCTGGCAGCCGGATCTTATATATACAAGTCATAACAAACACTGTGGGAGTTTCCCACCCGATACTGTTATCCTCATAATCGGCATCACTCCCGCCTAATTCCGCTAAAGGGAAGTGGGCAGGGGTGGAAAAATCGAAAAAGTGGATTTCAAAAGGTGCGCCCCAGAAACAGCCTTCGACCGCGAGCGTGCGCAGGTCGGGCGCGGGATGCACCGTGACCCAGCAAAAACCTTCGCCTGTTTGCGCTTCTTCAGGCATGTAGGTCTGGATCGTGCCGTGTGTGAGATCAACCACCGTATATCCCTGGTAGTCTTCGCCACACAGCAAATATTCGTTGTCGTCGGGATGATCGATCCATGTATAAGGAAAGTGGCCGTAATTGCGTTTTACATCGGCCAGGATGCTGCCATCTTCAATTCGGGTGACGATGCCGCGAGAGTAAGTCCCTGCGCCAGGGCCAGCATCATACTCGCTCACCTCCAGACGATACCGGCCCGACGGCGAGAGGGCGATCTCGGACTCATCGGGCAGCCGGGGCGCTTCGACAAAGGCCGCCTCCACTTGGCGGCGTTTCTCCTGATACCATTCTTGGGAAACTGCATTCATGCCTGACCTCCCCGCGTCTTTGCCCAGGCCGTTAGCCGGTCCGCCGCCGCCTGGAGCGTCTCGGGGCGCTTGGCGAAGCAGAAGCGGGCCAGTTGTTCGGGGCGGGGCACGGAGGAGAAGACCGACGGCGGGATACAGGCCACGCCCGCTTCGGCAATCAGGCTGCGGGCGAAGGTGACATCGTCGGGATAGCCGAGATGGGCGATATCGGCCAGAATGAAGAAGCTGCCCTCCGGCTGCAACGGGTGGAGGCCCGCCGCTTCCAGGGCGTGATAGAGAAAGTCGCGGCGGGCGATATAGTCGGACAGGAAGACCGAGAAGTAGCCGGTGTGTTCTGCCGTGTCAATGGCCGTGGCAAGGGCTTCCTGGAACGGAGTGGCGCTGGCGAACGTCACAAACTGGTGGACGCGGCGGATCGCCTCGCTCAGATCGGGCGGGGCCAGCGCCCAGCCGATCTTCCAGC
>JBBSAN010000235.1:0-8916 GCA_038252265.1 Chloroflexia bacterium | reverse complement strand
CGGACCGGGTCTGGTCGGCCCGGTCGCACTGAGCAGCACGACCAGGCCGACCACCACGAGGAGTCCAGCAATCGCACCCCCACCGATGGTGAGCCAGATACGCTGCCCCGACCCAGGGACGACGGGTTCTCGCACGTCGGCGAATCCGGTTTCAGGAGGGGATATCATGGTGGTCCATCCTTTCTTTGCTCCTCACAATACCATCGTATCCAACGAATGTAGATTAATAGGTTTTGCGAGATTTGTCAAGATCTGCGTTGAGAAAGCCCGACGGACAACAGTTGCATTAGCGGTGCGTAGGGTAGAGATACCGGAGCATGAACGACTGCTGGACCACTAGTACGGCTGCTGAATACGTCCGTAGAGGGGCTGGGTCCCATGATAGGTACGCACCGATCGCTTGACAAATCTCGGCATCTTAACTATCATACATCCGTTGATCGGATCGTGATGAGCACGGAACTCGACGACCGATCAAGCACCCAAGCCATTGATCAGGCAACGGTGGGATCTTCCCGGAGGTCGTCTATGTGCCCTGGTTGTATCGCATTAGCTCTCGTCCTACCACCCGGGGCCGTCGGGTGTCTCCATTTCCGGACCGGGAGGGCGCGCCCCCGCGCCGCTACGGTGCGCCCCGGTACGCAGTGGGGCGCTTCGTTTCCGATGCCGCCCGTGGTGCTGGTGATCCTGGTCGTGCTCGTGGGGCTGGCGCTCTTCGGGCCCGGAACGCTGCAATACAAGCTCGACGTGCTGGGTTTTGCAGTCTGCCATCAGATCGTCTCCCATTCGTTCGTCATTGGCGGTCATCCGTTACCTGTCTGTGCCCGCTGCACCGGCATCTACCTCGGCGCCGGAGTCAGCCTGGGGCTACTCGCCATCTTGCGCCCCGGGGCGACCGGGCTGCCCTCGCCCGGCATGATCACCCTACTGAGCCTGATGTTCCTGACGATGGTCGCGGACGGACTGAACTCGACCGTCCAATCGTTACCGGAGGGTCACGGTCTTTGGGAGACGACCAACCTGCTCCGCCTCAGCACCGGCAGTCTCGCCGGCATGGCCCTCGCCTTCGTGCTGTATCCCCTGTTTAATGACACCTTCTGGCACCGGGATCGGGTGCGCAACGAGTCGTCGTTGGCGCAACCTTTCGAGATCTTCGGTTATGCCGTGGCGGTGGTGGTACCCGTGGCCTTGACGCTCTCCAGCGCTGACGATCAAAGCGCCGTCCCCATCTACTGGCTCATCGCCCTGTTGAGCGTTGGCGGGATCTTGCTGCTACTCACCCTGGCGAATACGATGATCCTGATCATGGTGACCCACCGCGAAGCCGTGATCACGTCGTGGCCGGCGGCCTGGACCCCGTTGCTCCTCGCCTTGCTTCTCGCGCTGGGAGAATTACTCCTGCTCGGTTACGTACGGGGCGAACTCGTCGCCGTGCTGGGGGTTCCCCTGCCACCGGGTATGCCCGCTGTCGCCGGGATCCGCTAAGGACCGGGGGCACACGACCGCGGAGCAGCTGCGGGCCGATCGCGGTCGATTCGGCCTAGGAGCGTGGGTGATTCAGTACGACCACGACCAGCCCCACGGCGCTAATCGTTGCTGGAGGGTAGGAGATCCAGCGCTGATGGATAGGATTACCGAGGCCGGATCACCAGCGCCATCTTGTTGAAATAACTCCAGCGGGGGAGGAACGCGTCCCAGGTGGTATGGTAGTATCCGCCCGTGCCCACGTCGATCAGGTACACGCCCGCCGCGTCATAGCCATAGGCGACCACGGTATGCTCGCCGGGTACGAGGCGGAACGACACCCCCTGGTCCGTGCGGGTGTAGATCGGGCGGGCTTGCCGACCTGCGGTGAGCCAGACCACCACCGGATTCCCCGCCCGCAAGTTAGCCGTCAACCGGGCCTCGTCATTGTAGAACACGGTGGCCGTATAGCCCCGCCGTTCCAAGACCGGCACCAGCGGCTCGGCATAGACCCCATAATCTTCGATGCCCCCGAACGACCCATAAATGTTCCCGCGAAAGCCGAGGTGGGGATTGGGACTCCGGGGTACTTCGCGGAGAAAATCGTCTTGCGACACCAGCTGACCCCAGTACAGGGTGACGGCTGCCGCCGCCGCATACTCGCAACTGAGGCTATACCACTGCTTGACAGCAGGAAATCCGTGGATCAGGACCTGACCCGGGTGGGCCGTCGTGGGTTGCGCGCTGACCAGCGCGGTGCTCCCCACCGCCAGGGCCAAAAGGATCCGATACATGCGCCAGGTTAGATGATTTCTCATCAAGACCATGACCCCCCTTTAAAGAAAGAGAAATGAGGGCGGTGCTCCTGCCCCAAGGCACTACCGGCCCTCCGCCGGGCCGCCGTTTATTAGCCGCACAAACCGATCCATCACGGCCTGGCCAGTGGGGTGCCTGCAGTTAGGGAGAACGACGCGCGTTCAGGACGAGGGCGGGCAGCAGCGTGGCCTAACGCCGCGCCCTCCAGCCGAAAGATCCGGCCAGCATCCGTCAACGCGTACACCCGTAAAGAGCCGGCGGCACTCACCGTCAGCGCCAGGACGCGCTGCCCTGCCAGCCCGGCGGCCTGCCAACTCACCCCATCCGTGGATTGGTAGAGTCCGTTCGCGGTCCCGGCATAGAGCTGCTGGGGCCGCCCTGGTACCGCAAGCAGCGTATAGATCTCTTCGGCGGGCAGGCCGTTGTTGGCGGCCTGCCAGGTGGACCCGCCATCCCTGCTGTAGACCACGCCACTAGCGGACACCGCATACACGCGGGTGGGCTTCCCGGAGGTGACTGCCAGCCCCCTGATCTCGCTCGGCGGTTGGGTCGGCACGAAGTTCCAATGGTCCCCGCCGTCTAGACTGGCAAACAGGCCTTGCCCGGCCACTACGGTGTAGACATGTCGGGCATAGACGGGATCAACGGCAAAGTCATGGAGATCCGTGCCCGGGAGATCCGTGGTGACCGCCTGCCAGTGCTGGCCCCCGTCCGTACTCCGTTGGAGCATGTCATGCCCGGCCACATAGATCCAGGTGGGATCCCCCGGAGGCCACACCAGGCTCATCACATCCCCATAGACGCCCACGCGGGTCTGCCAGGTGCGTCCGCCGTCTGTGCTCTCTTGAATACCCTCGTGCGTGCCAAACCAGACCCGATTGGCATCTTGTGGGCTGACCGCCAGGGAATGGTAGTCTGCCGCCTGCACAGTTGCGATGGGGGCGAGGGTATCCGTCACCCCAGGGATCAGCAGCTGTTGGGCCAACAGCTGCCAGCCCAGAATCACGAGCAGGACCCCGCCGAGTAGCAGGCTACGCCGAAAGAGAGGCGGAAACCGGGTGGTGGGTCTCTTACTGGCACACGGTGACTTGGATGGATTGGCTGGCAAATAGACCACCTCCAGACATGAGAACTGTCCGGCACAGCGGCTTCG
Source organism: Chloroflexia bacterium (assembly GCA_038252265.1). Taxonomy (GTDB): domain Bacteria; phylum Chloroflexota; class Chloroflexia; order QHBQ01; family JAICKM01; genus JBBSAN01. The sequence goes on along the minus strand of JBBSAN010000235.1, from coordinate 5,483 downwards.
CTGAGATACACGATCCGCCGGGCTGAAGGGTTGTTGGGTGAGCAGCAGGCTCGTGCGCGTGAAAAGCGGTGGCTTCAGAGTTCGCTATACTCATGCGTGTTTAGTCAAACCTTGTAAGGAACTATAGTTGATTACCTCCATCTTGTCAAGCGATATTACCGCCTACCCATCCGACACCACGCGTGATCCCAGGCACTGCTTGAGGTAGTAGACGAAAGTGCGGGTCACAGGAGGCACAAATTTTGCTAAGTGCTTTCCACAGCGAAAGACCAATCCATACTGGTTAATTCTACGTTAGTAGATCGTCGTCCATATTCTTTACGCATAGTGGGACATACACCGAGAGTTGGAGGACGGATCCGTAGGATATGGTTCGCCGAGGCGTACTCAACGACGATAGAGGAGGCTCATGATGTCTATACTGAAGATGGGGAATCACAAGCTGGTGAAAGCCGGGGGTGCGTTGCTCCTGGGGCTGCTGCTCACCCTTAGCGGGTTAGCCGCCGGGTCCGCAGCGGCGCGCCCGACCTATCAGACTGGAGGAGGCATGGATCAGTTGAAAAATATGTCCGGACAGGACTTTGAGGTCGCATTTCTGAGCATGATGATCCAGCACCATCAGGATGCCGTGACGATGGGCACGATGGCCTTGACGGAGGCGAAACACAGCGAACTCAAAAGCGCCGCGCAGAAGATTATCGATGATCAGACCCGTGAGATTGGGGAGATGACCGGCTGGCTCCAGCAGTGGTACAGCACCGCGCCCAAGCCCGAGATGATGGCCGAGATGGCGCAGATGAACATGGGGATGATGCAAAAGTTGCAAGGGTTAACCGGGGATGCCTTTGACCAGGCCTTCCTCACGCAGATGCGGCAGCACCACCAGGACGCGATCACCATGGCGGAGCTGGTACCCAATCGGGCGACGCATGCGGAACTCAAGACCCTGGCGCAGAACATCATCAGCGCCCAATCCGCGGAACGAAAGGAATTCGCCGATTGGCTGAAGACCTGGTATAACGTGACCGTGACCGACAGTACCCTGACGGGCGGCACCATGGCCGGAGGCACGATGGCGGGCGGGAGCATGGCCGGCGGGAGTATGGCCGGGGGGACCATGCCGCAAACAGGGGCGAGCGATGGACTCATGGGGCTGGCCTGGTTAGTGCCCCTCGCCTTACTTTGTCTGGTCGCGGGTGCCTTGCTGGTCCGCCAGCGGTGGGGGCGCAACGCGGCCTAACGGGAACGACCCCGATCAGCAGACGGTCTAATGACTCTGCCGACTAATCCTTACGACCAGGGATAACCCGTCCCACTGGTCAGCTACGGGGGTGCCGCCCATTGCAAGGCGGCGGACCGTTCACCGTTCAGCGCACCCGGCACGAGCGATGCGTTGAGCGGTGGACGGCGATCGATCCACAGGCGCAGCCCAACAACGTCGGTGACGGACAGCGGTCCACTTATGCCAGGCCCGCTGTCTGTATCAGCCGATCGCAGCAGTGCAGGTTAACTACGAGGATACCCTCATTGATTTTATCCAGCACGTCGATCAGCCACGCTATGCCGATGCGCTTAGCGGTTGACACGATCCAGGCTACCTACTATAATTCGGTCAAAGGATCGATGGCCTGTGCCCGAGGAGAGGAGATGAGGAATGCCGCGTTCACTATACCAACGCATGGAGCAGCCCGCCGATGACGGATTGAGCAAACTACTCGGACCCTTAGAGATCGAGATCATGGAGCGGATGTGGATCCGCGCCTCTGCCACCGTGCGCGACATCACCACGGACATCCAAGCCACGCGCTCCGTGGCCTATACGACCGTGATGACCGTGATGATTAATCTGGCCGAGAAGGGCCTGTTGCAGCGCACTCCGTTGGATAAGCGCACGCATCTGTATGAGGTCGCCACCCCGCGGGAGGCGTTCATCCAGGAAGCCAGTGAACGCGTGGTGCAGGCCCTCGTGCATGATTTTGGCGATCTGGCGCTGACTCAATTCGCCGCGGTGCTGGAAGCGGCCACCCCCGAGCAACGCGCCCGGGTGCGCCGTCGCCTGAAAGAGAAGGCCGCCCGCGCACGCCAGGCGGCGGGAACGCGCGATGACCGCTAGTGGCTGGTGGCGCCTGGGGAGTAGCCTCAGTCTGCTGAGCGCCGTGAGTCTGGTCGGCGCGGCGCTGGCGCCGCTCTGGGTGCGGCCCCCCGCCCGTCCAGGGGTGATCCTCCCGGTCGATATTGATCTCGCCTGTCTGTTTGTGCCCACCCGGGCGGATTGGGCCGCGCACCTCGTGAGTTATGTGATCGTCGGCTTGTTATTGGTCGGGGGGAGCCGGGGCGTGGCGCGGCTCCTCGGCCAGACGTGGCGCACCCGGCAGACGCTCCAGCGCCTGCTCCACCTCACCTGCCCGCTCGATCCCGCGTTGCAACCCCTGCTCGCCCGCCTCCACCTGACGGGTCGCGTGGATCTGGTGCAGGCCGCCACCCCCCTCGCCTTTTGCTACGGGCTGCTCTGGCCGCGGATCTGCCTCAGCACCGGGCTGGTCAGGGTGTTGACCGAAGCCGAGTTAACGGCCTTACTGTGGCACGAGCGGTACCACCTGCTCCGGCGGGATCCCTTGAAAGTGGCCCTGGGCCGTGCTGGAGCCGGGGCCTTCTTCTTCCTGCCCGTCGTCCAGGCCCTCTATAGTCGCTACTTGCTCGCGAAAGAAGTGGATGCGGACGCCTATGCCTGCCAACAGCAAGGGAGTGCCGAGCCGCTCACCGATGCGTTGTGTGTGTTGATCGACCTGCGGGATGCGGGGGCCGCCGACGCGTCCCCCCCGCAGGCGGCGGGGGCCACGGATGCCCTCGAGGTCCGCATCGCCGAATTGTTGGGGCAGCCGCAGGCGCTGCCCTGGCCCCTGGCCGCGGCGCTACGCAGTGCAGTGCTGCTCGGCGTCCTCGTCGGGGTCGAAGGGCTCGTCGCGCAGGCGGGCGTGGCCAACGCCCTGTGGGAGTTGCAACATAGCGTCCTGGGGGGGTGCTGACGTAGCACGCTGCCCCGTTGGCTTCGCAGAGGGGGGGTCCGGCGACAAAGCGTATTACGCAGCGAGGCGGCCTACGAGCCGAAGACGGCCTAGGCTGACGGCCTTCTGGCAAGCCCCTTTGCGCCTTTACCCCCCTTGGCCGAGAGCAGGAACCCCAATGAATTGGCAACGTTTGCTCCAGATTATCGCCTTTCTGTGGCGGGAATACCGCGCCTTTGCGTCCTTCCGCGCGCTGGGTGCGCCCCAACGGGCCAGGCGCACGGACATCCCCGCGCACTTTGCGCACGCGCTCATTGACTTAGGACCAACCTTTGTCAAGCTGGGCCAGATTCTGAGTACGCGCCCCGATCTGCTGCCGCCGGAATACATCGCCGCGCTGGAACGGCTCCAAGAAAACGTGCCGCCCTTCGCTTGGGCGCACGTCAACGCGATCATCAGGCGCGAACTGGGTCGCGAGGTGCCCGAGGTCTTTGCGTCCTTTGACCGCGCCCCGGTCGCGTCCGCGTCGCTGTCCCAGGTGCATTTTGCCGTCTTGCTCAGCGGCGAGGCCGTCGCCGTCAAGGTGCAGCGCCCCGGTATCCGGGTGCTGGTGCAGCGCGATCTGGCCGTATTATCCCGCGTGATTGGGTTGCTGGCCTGGCTCTTTCCGCAACAGGTGCGGCGCGCCAATCTCCGCGCGGGCTTTAATGAGTTCCAACGCTACACGTTGCAGGAACTGGACTTTGCCCACGAAGGCCAGACGATGGAGCGCTTTCGGCGCAACTTCCGGGATTGGGATGACCTGGTCTTTCCGCAGGTCTACTGGAAATACACCACCTCTCGTCTATTGACGATGGAGCGCGTGTCGGGACTGCGGTTGCGCGAAGCAGTGCAACTGCCGCCTGCCCAGCGGGAGCAACTCAATACGCGGCTGATGGAGATGGAAATGAAGATGTTCATCTCCGATGGCCTCTTTCACGCGGATCTGCATCCGGGCAATATCTTCTTCCGGGAAGACGGCAAGATCGTGCTGCTGGACTTTGGCATGTATGGTGAGCTGACAGACGAACAACAGGATCACTTTGTCCTCTACTGGATGGCCGTGGTGCAAAACGAGGTCAAGCGGGCGTTCTATCACTTTCAGCGGCAGTGCAAGCGGCTGCCGAATGCGAACGAAGCGGCCTTCTTTGCCCGGTTTGAGGGGTTAGCTAACCAGTTCTACCACTCCGTGCTGCGCGAAACGAGCATTACCCAGGTGTATCTGGAAATGATCGCCAGCGGCTATCAGTACGGCTTTGTCTTCCCCAGCCAACTGTTGCTGCACGCGAAAGCGATCACCACGGCGGAAGCGCTGACCTTTGCCCTGGTGCCGGATCTGAAATTCGAGCAGGTCTCCAAGCCCATCATCATGCGCGAGTTCGCGCGGCGGGTCGCCAATCCCGCGCGATTCCAGTACCGCCTACAACAGCTGCTGCCCGAATTGCTGCTCTCCGGGGAGGTGCTGCCGAGCACGGCGCGCGATGCGTATCGCGCGGATCAAAGCAGCACGTTCCTGTGGGAGGAACTAGGCGCGACGTTGCTGGGCGAACTGCACAGGGCCGAGCGCGATGCTGGCCTGCTCAAGGCGCTGATCAACCCCAGCGCGCGCCAGGTATTAGGGAACTGCCACACCGCCGACGCGATCCAGGCTATGCTGGATCGCGTCTGGACGGAGTATGGCCGCATCGAGCCCGATATACCGATCCTGGATCAACTGGGTCCCACCATGAATCTGCATCTGGCGGGGCTGACACTGGCGATGAATCAGGTCCTTCTTGAGGCCGGACACAGCGCAGCAGATTCATACAAGATCATCAGCGACATCGGGTGGCTGATCTACAGCAAGATGGGTGAAGGGCCGCTGATCCTGGCGAGCGCGTTCACCAATGACCCCGCCAAGAAGATGCGGCTCGCGACGCAGCTCTTTCGATCGTTTCCCTTCAGTTCGCCCGGCTATATCTGGCAAGACCTGCCGTCCGATAAGCAGACGGTGGCCTTTGATTGCCAAAAATGTCCGGTGGCGGAATTCTTCCAGAGCAAGGGCGAGGCGGAATTATGTGTCAACACATGGTGCAACCTGGATTTTGTGCTGGCGGCCAAATGGGGCGGCACGCTCAAACGGACCAGCACGATTGCTGGTGGCGGCAAGGTCTGTGATTTTAGGTGGACGATCCCAACCGAAGGCCGTGAACCGACAACTCCTTAAACGCGGGCGATGACCTGTAATATGCGGAAAAGCCGTCCAGCCCCGAAAACCTGGCCTCAGACGGCTTTTCCGCACCCTACACGCGCTGGGGGAAACTACAGCGGCCTATGGCGTCGGGGTGATGCCCATCATCATCTGGCCGGGCGTGCCCATCGCGGACGGCGTAGCCGACATGGCCTGGGCCGGGATATTGAAGGTACCCTTCTCGCCCGCCACGGCCACGTCTACCGTGT
>JBBSAN010000234.1:0-8962 GCA_038252265.1 Chloroflexia bacterium | reverse complement strand
AGACAAATCGCCCGCAAAATCCGCGGCCCCTCCACCTCATTCAGATACCAATACGAGTCGCAGTTGTACGCCCCCCAATAGCACCCATCCTCCACCGCCTTCAACGTCCCCCGCAACTGGTTGACCGCCACCACGATCGCCGTCTTGGCCGATGGGAACATCGTATGCGGATGGTTCTCCGGCGGAGCATTCTCAAACCGCGACATCGGCGCAAACCCCACCAGCGCCGCCCCCGACTCCAGCGCCACCCGCCGAACCCGTTCCGTAAGCCCGTCCATACCAGCCACCTTTCCACCCCCGGGTGTGTCCCCCGCCTCTTTGTGTGCAAGAGATCCCCAGACCCAATGCCAGGCGCGAACGTCAGCCCCAGAGGGGCGGCAGATGGTAGCCCACGGTTGCACCATGGGAACGCCCCGCCTTCTCCCCTAACCCCGGAGGGGTGACAGACGAGCAGCGGGGGATGGTTCTGTCGCCCCGCCGGGGCTGACCGTTCTTGGCATCCCGCACCCACGGTCCTACCGTGGGCTACTCTCTGTCGCTCCTCCGGGGCTGGACCAGGGGTGTTATGCCCAAATTCCCAGGTGGGTCCGAGATCCGGTCATAACTGTTGTAGGAGTTACGCAGTTGGGGTGGTATGCGCCCATTCGTGCGTAGAAATCGTGCCTGCTGGGCGGCTTCGCCAGGCGTGATTTGGCCTATAACGCCTCAACTGCGTAATTTCTATGTTGCTTGCACCTGTAGGATATGGAGGTTGATAACCATATCCCTATTTGGCCGGGTTGCAGAAGCACCCTGCACAGTGGTAAGATAGCGAACGAGTAATCATATGGGGAACAGGAGAGGGAGCCATGACTGCAACTGAGCACGCCGTTGCGCCGCGCGCCGCCACGGAGGCCATACTGGCCCAGGTGATGCTACCGGAGGATGCCAATCCCGACGGGTTTGTGCATGGGGGCGCGATCATGAAGCTGGCCGACACGGCGAGCGGGGTCTGCGCCGCCCGGTATGCGCGCTGCCGCGTCGCCACCGTCGCGGTCCACAACATGACCTTTATCAGCCCGGCAGAGATCGGGGACGTGATCACCGTCCACGCCCGGCTGGTAGGCGTGGGGCGCACATCGATGACCATCGAAATCGATGTCCAGGCCGAAGGCCGGATGAGCGAAAACCCACGGCAGACCTCCACCGGGCGCTTCATCTTTGTCGCGCTCGACCGCGAAGGCCACCCAACCCCGCTCCCGCCGCTGCTCGCGCCGGAGGGGACGGAGGCCTGACGCCTGGCCCCGGTCCGGGTGGGGTAAGCCGCCTGACAGACCGACCAAACCCGCCGTGGTACAATGAAGTATAAGGCGGGCCGTGCCCGCAAAGGAGCAAAACGACGATGGCTGATACTAATTTAGATGTTGTGCAGCGCCAACTGGAAGCCCGGCGACGGCATAAAGACCAGTGGGCGCTCACCTCCCCCGACTCCCCATTGGACGAGCACCAGCGGGCGTCGATCCCCGGTCTCGACTACTACCCGATCGACTTCGCCTACCGCATCCCAGCGCGGATGGAACGCATGGACCATCCGCAGACGATCCAGATCCAGACCACAACCAGCGAATGGCGCGAGTATAAGAAGGTCGGTGTACTCCACTTCACGCTGGCCGACCAGGAACTCTCGCTGAGTGTGTTCCAGCAAACGGGCGACAAGGCCCACACCGGGCGCAAGGCGCTGTTCGTGCCGTTCCGCGACCGCACGTCGGGTCGCGAAACCTACGGCGCGGGCCGCTACCTGGACATGGCCGAGAACCGCGACGAGAGCGAGACCTATACCGTAGACTTCAACGAGGCCTACAACCCGTACTGCGCCTACAGCCCCAATTGGAGCTGCACCATCCCGCCGCGCGAGAACCAACTTCCGGTGGAAGTCCGCGCCGGAGAGAAGAACCTGCCCGGCCACGACGAGGAACACAGCCACTAACCCCACCACGCGGAGCCGGACAACCCCCGGCTCCGCGTTTGTGTGATCACCCACCCTTATGCCACCCCCAGGGAGCCTCCCGATGCCCAGCGACCCCGCGCCAGCGCGTGTGCAGGCGGATGACCTGTTCACGCTTCGCTTTTTGAGCGACCCCCGGATCAGCCCCGATGGGCAGCAGACCGCGTTCGTGCTGACCACCGCGCACAAAGACGACAACGAGTACCGCGCCCACATCTGGCTCCACCGCCAGGGGCACGGGCCGCCGCGCCGCTTCACCAACGGGCCGAAGCGCGATCACGACCCGCACTGGTCGCCCGACGGTCGCCTGCTGGCCTTCGTCTCCAACCGCACCGGCCATTCCGAAATCTGGGTGATCCCGCTCGAGGGCGGCGAGGCGGCGCGGCTGACCCACACCGCCCACGGAGCCGGGGAGCCGCGCTGGAGTCCCGATGGCCGCCGCCTGGCCTTTACCACCGCCGTGGGCGAGGACGACCCGGCCCCCAGCCGTCACGCCCAGGAAAGCGACGCCGAGCGCAAGGCCCGCCAGGAGAAGGCCGAGAAGGCCGAGAAAGAACAGCCCCGCCACATTACCCATATGCGCTACAAAGCGGACGGACAGGGCTTCCTGGTGGCGCGCAAGAGCCATCTCTGGGTGATGGACCTGGATGCCGATGGCACGGCGGCGGGCGAACCGCGCCAGGTGACCGACGGCGACTGGGACGACAGCCAGCCAGCCTGGAGTCCTGATGGGCGCTTCCTGGCCTTCAGCACCAACCGCACGCCCGACCGCGACCTGAACGGGATCACCGATATCTGGGTCGTCCCGGCGGAGGGCGGCGCGGGCTGGGCGATCACCGCCAGCAAGGGCGACGGCTATGTCCCGGCCTGGAGTCCCGACGGCACCTGGCTGGCCTACATCGGCCACGAAAACCGCCCGGAAGGCGGCCTCGCCACCAACCACCGGCTCTATGTGGTGCCGATGGGACCTGACGGGCACCCCACCGGGGAACGGCAGGATTGCTCGGGGCAACTGGACCGCACGGTGGGTAGCCATGTGCTGAGCGACATGCGGAGCGGCCCGGCGGCGGACCCACCCCAGTGGACGCCGGACAGCGCGGCGATCTATTATCAGGTGTCGGACACCGGGCGGTGCCATCTCTACCGCTTCGATCTGGCGGGGGAGGCCGCGCCGCAGCGCGTCCTGGGGGGCGACCGGGTCATCCTCAACGCCCGGCTGAGCACCGACGGCACCCGCCTGGCCTATGACGTGACCGATCTGACCAATCCCGGCGACCTCTATACCTGCGCGGTGCTGGCCGATGGGCGTACTGGCGAGGAAACGCGCCTGACCCACGTCAACAAGGGCTATTTCGAGACGCACACCATCGGCGCGGTCGAGGAATTACGCTTCGCCGCCGAGGATGGCACCGAGCTACAGGGCTGGGTCATGCGCCCGCCCGGCTACGAGGCCGGGACGCGCTATCCCGGCGTGGTCGAGATCCACGGCGGGCCGCACCTGCTCTATGGCTTCACCTTCTTCCACGAGTTCCAGGTGCTGGCGGCGCAGGGTTATGTGGTCTTCTACATGAACCCGCGCGGCAGCCAGGGCTACGGCGAGGGGTTCTCGATGGCGATCCGTGACCATTGGGACGACCCGGCTTATGGCGACATCATGGCGGGCACCGACGCGCTCCTCGCCACCGGCACGGTGGACCCCGCCAACCTGGGGGTGACGGGCGGCAGCTACGGCGGCTATATGACCTGCTGGATCGTGGGCCACACCACCCGGTACAAGACCGCCGTGGCGCAACGGAGCCTGACCAACATGATCAGCTTCTACGGCAGCAGCGATGTCGGCCCCGGCCTGGATGACTGGGAGTTCGGCGGCCTGTTCGACAGCCCCGACCAGTACCAGCACTACTGGCAGGTGTCGCCCCTGGCCTATGCCTCCAACGTGCAGACGCCGCTGCTGCTGGTCCACCCGGAAAACGACCTGCGCTGCCCGGTAGCCGAGTCGGAGCAGTTCTTCGTCGCGCTCAAGCGGCTGGGCAAGGAAACCGAACTGGTGCGCTTCCCCGGCGGCAGTCACGGGCTGGGGCGGGGCGGCCCGCCGGTTATGCGCGTCCAGCGGCTGGGCGTGATCCGCGAGTGGTTCGGGCGCTATCTGGACAGCGATGACGGAAGCACACAGTAACCTGATCGCGCTGCTGGACGGCTTCGCTCCGTTCTACGATCTCGAATACGACGACTACGACGCGGATCTCGATTTCTACCAGCAGCACGCGGCTCGCGCTGCCCCCCGGCGCAAAGCGGCGGCGACCGTGCTGGACCTGGCCTGTGGCACCGGGCGGGTGGCGCGGTCGCTGGCCGGGGCGGGGCACCATGTCACCGGCGTGGATGCCTCCCCGGCCATGCTGGCGCGGGCAGCGGCGCGGGCTGCCGAGGCAGGGGTGCCGTTGCGCCTGATCGAGTCCACGCTCCAGGCGTTGCCCGGCCCGGCGGCGTTGGGGCGCTTCGATCTGGCGCTCTGCGCGATCAACAGTTTCGCCTATCTGACCACGGCGGCGGAACAACTTGCCGTGCTGCGGCAGGTCCACGCCTTGCTGCGACCGAATGGGTTGCTGCTGCTCGACCTGACCCCGGTCCCCCCCGACGGCCCGGCCCCCGACCACCACGAGGTGCTGCAACAGGGCACCTGGACGCTGGAGGACGGGTCCACCGTTGCCAAGTTCGTCACCGGCACCTGGGACCCGGCCACCCAGATCCACGCCGTCACCTGGATCTACGACGTGACCAGCGCCGCCGGAATCGTCCAGCGCACCGTCCTGCCCCAGCCGTTCCGCTACCTCTACCGCTACGAGGCCGAACACCTCCTGGCCCGCGCCGGGCTGCCCCTCACCCACGTCTACGGCGACTACGACCTCACGCCCTACACCGCCACCGCCGAGCGCCTCCTCCTCGTCGCGCGCCGAGGAACGAGCGATGAGCGATGAGGGACGAGGGGCAGGAATTAGTCGCTATGTGCAGCAAGCTAAGGAGCGGCACAAGCGGGATGAAATAGATAGATAGGAGGAAACAATGTCATTCCAGGCATACTTAGACAAGGTAGAAGAACTAACGGGTAAAACACCGAACGACTTCATTGCGATGGCAACGGAAAAGAATCTAACAGAAAGCAAAACGATCATCGCCTGGCTCAAGGCAGACTACGGATTGGGCTTAGGTCATGCGCGAGCCATCTGTCATGTGATTCTACATGGGGCCAAAATCACGGTGCGGAATACCACGGGGCCGCACCGCGACGAATCGGACACGCTCAATTTAGATGGTAAAGCGACTGACTAGCCGATCCCCTGATCCCTCGGCACTCCGCACGCGCCTCCCGCTTGCTAGCCCCGGCGCGCATGTGCTACAATGCGGGCGCGTGACGATGACGGCAAGCAGCGGAGAGTGGAGGCGGTATGACCGAAAAACGGCTGGTAGCGGTGGTCATTTGGAAGCAGCGGGCCGAGCCAGATATGGCCTATGCCCGCCAGGTGTTGCGGGTGGCCGCCCCGGAGGCTCTCGGCCCGGCGGGAGCCGACGGCGACCCCACCATGCGGGTGCCGGTGCGGTTGTTGCTGGGACCGAGCGAGTGGCCGGAAGACTTCTGGGTGGTGGCCCTCCAGGCGTTGCGCTATCCCACCGACTACAGCGACCCGGCCCGCTATGATCTCTCCGGCTGGCAGGGCACCGACGCCCGCACGGCCTCGCGCCTGTTCGTCGCCAGTGTCTACGAGAAGCCCAGTGCCACCCAACCGGCGACAGCTACCATGACGGTCGCCACGCCGCCCCCACCCGCCCGCCCGGTGATGTCCCCGCCACCCAGCGCCGCCGCTCCCCCGGCTCCCACGGCCCCATCGCCTGGCCCCGGCGGCTATGGCCCACCTGCCTACAGCCCCCCGGCCCCCGGCTACGGGACACCGGCCCCTACGCCCGGCTACAGTCCCACCGGCACCACGCCCGGCTATGGCCCCACCGGGAGTACCTCCGGCTACGGCCCGGCGACCTACGGCACCCCCGGCTACGGCCCGGCCACTGCGCCGCCCACACAGGCCCCCTATCCCCCTGCCGGATACGGCGGGCTATCCCCGGCAGACGCCTATCCGGGCCGCACAGGGATCCCCAGCGAGGATATCGCCGATCCCAACCGGGGCTTTTATGCCGGGTTCGGGCAACGGCTCCTGGCCGGGGTGATTGACGCCTTCATCGGCGGGATCTTACTGATCATCCCTTTCTTATGTGCTGCGGTTTTTACCAGCATCCAACCCACCGACAGCGTGAACAGCCCGAATATGGGCGCGCTGGCAACCTGCGGCTTCGGCTGCCTCAGCGTGTTGATGCTCGTCCTCTATCACGGCGGGTTCTGGATCTGGCGCGGCCAGACACCCGGCAAGATGGTGGCGGGGATCAAAGTGGTCGGCGCGGATGGGCATCCGCCGCACATCGGACAAATACTGCTGCGCCTGCTGGGCTACGTGATGTCATTCGCGCTGCTGGGGCTGGGCTTCTTGCTGATCGCCTTTGACGAGCGCAAACAGGGGTTGGCCGACCGCCTGGCGAACACCTTTGTTGTGCCGGTGAAGCCGCCGACCCGCGCCCGCCCGCCGCAGTTGCCCGGTTATCCGGCTGGCTCCGTGCCCACCGCCACCACCCCACCGGCAGCCCCGGCGATGATGGCTGCCGCGCCCGCCGCCGCCATGCCTCCGGCGCAGGCCCCCACCCGCCCGGCAGACAGCATGGCCCCGGCGTATCATCCGGCCCCAGGCCCCGCCCCAACGGGCGTCCAATGGGGACCCCCTGCTAGCGCGGCCCCCACCCCGCCCGTTGCCCCTGCGCGTGCGGATCAGTGGGGACCGCCCCCACCCCCGCCCGTAGCTGCCCCGGCGGCAGAGGTGGAAAGATCCGCCGGGGCTGCCGCCTCCGCCCCGGCTGGCGACACCACCACCGATCCTGCCGCCACCGAGGCGTTCCGGCAAGGGTTGGATCGGCTGAGCGAAGGGGTGCGCGAACCGGGTGGCAACCGCACGCTGCTGATCGTTGAACCAGAGGCGGGGCAGGCGGCAACACGCGCATTCGGCGCGGCCCTCGCCGCCGCCCCGCAGATGGCGGTCTACCGCTATTTCCTGGGTGTGGCCCGGCGTTATGGCGAGGGCTACGGAGCGGCGGGACCGGAATTCGCCCAGGCCAGCGCGCTGGACCCGAACCTGTGGGAGGCCCGACTCCAGGCGTATTTCGGTACGCGCTGGCACGATGCGTTCGCCTATCCGCAATGGTCACCCCGCGCCACCGCGCTCTCCCCGACCCTCCAGGCGCTGCGTCCCACGCGCCCGGGCACCCGGCTGGTCCTGGTGCGCGAAGGCGGGGCCAAGACGGTCGCGGCGTTGTCTATGACCGCCCGCAGTGCCTGGCACCGCCTGCCCACCGCCGAGATGCCCGCCCGGATCGAACTGGTCCCGGCGCGGTCGCCCAACGGCACGGCCATCGCCTTCTACCTGGCCGTGCGCGACGATCCCACCGACCCCTACCGGGGCGAGACGTTCCTCAACCCCGCCGAAGCCGTGGCCGAAGACGGCGACGCGACCCAGCTTGGGCAGAACCTCCTCTTGCAACTGGCCCGGCAGGGGCATACCTATCTGATCTTCGTGGACGAGGACGGCACGGTACTGCTCAACCGCCGCCTGGTGTTCGACGCCGCCACCCAGGCCAACCTGGCCCAGGTGGCCCAGGAAGTGCAGGGGCTGGCCGCCGGGCCACCTTTGTCCGCCGAACGGTTCACCCAGGCCGCCCAGTGGCACATGGACCAGTACCCGCTCGACCGGGTGGCGATTTAGCAGCCCGGCCCACAAAAAGAAGCAACGCCCGCCCAGGTCGAATCGTCCTGGCGGGCGTTGCTTCTTTTAGAGACTAACTGCTGTATAGGGTTTGGTTTGTTTAGTTTGAGCAGACGCGTTCGGTGATCTGGGTGGCAATCTGCGCCCGAACGGTATCCAACTGCGCCAATAAGCTCGGAACGGTGTCATCGTCACAGGGCAAGGCGTCACCCAGGCACGGGCAGAGAGTCGAAAGAGCCTGGCCTTGCGGCGCAATCAGCACCATCCCATTCAGCGCGACCACGGCATAACTGCCACCATCCGTGAGACCAAGCGCCGCCATCACCGATTCGGGCAAATACAGAGACTCGCCTGCCCGCGCAATACAGATATGTACATCCGCCTGCGGCGTTTCAACCTGCGCCGTCGTATCCATTTTCGTTGTTGTCACTTTCTATCGGCCACTGATAGTGCCGACCTATCGCATGGAAGATAAAAACTTCCATTCATTTCTCTCACACTTATTATACGAACAAACCCATGTTCTGGTATCTGACGTTACGCCATCAGACTAGGGGACAAATGGCCCCAATCGGACGGGACAATCGGCAGAATGCATCGGCAATAAGAAGGAGGCGGCGCGTGGCGACCGATTATAGCACGGTGGGCGAGTGGCGGCACTACCGCGTGGGCGCGGGGGTGCTGGTGGAAGAGGGGCAGGTCCTATTGGTGGGCAACGCCTGGTATACCGGGCAACCGCTGGTCTGGACCGTGCCGGGGGGCCGGGCCGAGACGGAGGAGTCGGTGGAAGCCGCCGCCGCCCGCGAGTTCGCGGAGGAAACCGGGCTGACCGTCGCCATCGGGCCGCTGCTCTATGTGGCGGAGGTCCGTAGCCTCGTGCGCCGCCAACTGTTTCTGACCTGCGCGTTCCAGGTCACCCGCACCGGCGGCAGCCTCCAGACCGACCGCGATCCGGTGGTCAAGGCGGTGCGCTTCGTCCCCCTGGCCGACCTCGCCACCGTCCTGCCCACCCCCAGCCTGGGTGCCCCCCTGCGCCACGCCCTCGCCGCCCCCGCCGCCCCCCCTCGCTACTGGTTCTTCCCCGAATACACGGACGAGGTTTGAGGTTTGAGGTTTGAGGTTT
>JBBSAN010000233.1:0-8982 GCA_038252265.1 Chloroflexia bacterium | reverse complement strand
GACGGCCCACACGTCGTTGGCGTTATCGCCGCTCACCCCATAGAGGGCATTGTTGCCTGGGCCGGGGTTGGGCACATTCGGCACCGTCCAGGCGCTGCCGTTCCAATGCTCGATCAACGTCTGGCGGGTGTCCGCATAATAGCCCACGGCCCATACGTCGTTGGCGGCGAGGGCGGTCACGCCCTGGAGAAAGTTGTCGCGAGAGCCGACGCTGGGGATGGTCACGTTGCTCCAGGCGGTGCCATCCCAATGCAACGACAAGGTCTTGTTGGGGCCGGTGGCATTGTTGGAATAGTAGCCGACCGCCCAGACATCGGTGCTGGTCACCGCATCCACCCCGGTTAGCGAGTTGGTGATCGAGCCGGGCAGGGGACTGGGGTTGGCGGCCTGAGTCCAGGCGGTGCCGTTCCAGTGTTCCATCAAGGTCTGGAGATGGCCGCTGACATCGACGAAACCACCTACGGCCCAGACATCGTTGGCGGCAACCGCCGTCACCGCGTTCAGAATGTTGATCGAGCCGGGGTTGACGCTGGACACCTGGGTCCAGGCGGTGCCGTTCCAGTGGAGGATCAGCGTCTGAAACGGACTGCTGATATAGCCGACCGCCCAGACATCATTGGCCGCCACCGCCGCGATGCCATAGAGGATGCTGTCACTACCCGGGCTGGGGCTGGGCACCTGGGTCCAGGCGGTGCCATCCCAGTGGAGGATCAGGCTGGGGCGGTTGAAGCCATCATCGCTGTTGCCGACCGCCCAGATATCGTTGGTGCTCACCGCGCTGACCGCATAGAGATTGTTGGCACTGCTGCCGGGGCTGGGGCTGGCGACCACGGTCCAGGCGCTGCCGGTCCAGTGCTCGATCAGGGTGTTGCGAACCAGATTAGGGGACGTGCCGGTGATCACGCTACCCACCGCCCAGACATTCGTGCTGCTCAGAGTTGCCACGCCGCGCAAATCGTTGTTGTTGGCACCGACATTGGCGCTGGGGACGATGTTCCAGAGGGCGAAGCAGGCGGGGGTGGGCGTGCCCTGGAGCGGCGCGGCAGGGAGGCCAGGCCGGGCGGCGGGGGCCGCCTGCACAGGGATCGCCCTGCCGGACCCCTGGGTCCCGGCGGCGAAAGCCCCGGCCAGCAGGATCAGGCTTCCCAGCAGCCCCACCCAGATACGCTTCGATATGAACAACATAGATCAGGCTCCTTTCCTGTGCTGGCCCGCTTCGCGCCCGCCTGGGGCAACACAGTTAACAGTCGTTTGTGCACGGCTAAACTGGGTGCCGGTGCAGAACAACAGCTTACTCCACTGCTGCTAAAGTACCTTACCCGTTTCATCCTGCTTTGTCAAACGAGCGTCCTGAGCATCTGCGACGCACCATCCCTGCCGGGTGGGCTGGGGAGTGGCTGGCATCGATCCTGCCTGGAATCTATCGGCCATACCCTGGCGAGCTGGTGCGACTTGCCGCGCTACTCAGGATGCTCGGCAGGTATCAGCCTCCGTGAGCGTGCTTACAGACCAGAGCCGGGTGCTGTGCGATAATAGACCTATATGTGTTCGTGCAGTGTATAATGAATAGGACACACGGAGCAAGGACGAATTATGGCATTATACATCACCGAAGAGGCCCGCGCCGCCATCGCCGCGCATGGCGAACGGGGCTATCCCAACGAAATTTGTGGCCTGCTGCTGGGCAAGGATGCCGAGGACGGGCGGACGATCCGGGCGCTGGTGCCCATCGAGAACTCGTTCGAGGCCGACGAGCAATACCACCGCTTCCTGATCACTCCCGAAGCGATGTTCCGCGCCGAAAAGGAAGCCCGCCGCCAGCGCCTCGACGTGCTGGGGGTCTACCATTCGCACCCCAACGAAGCCGCCCGCCCCAGTCTCTACGACCGCGATCATGCGGCCTGGACGGTCTGGAGCTATATCATTGTGTCGGTGCTAGGGACCGGGGCCGCCGAGATGCGCGCCTGGATCCTGCGCGACGACCGCAGCCAATTTGATGAGACTGAGTTGAAAGTGGTTAGTGGTTAGTGATTAGTTTTCAGTTGCCGGTTGTCGGTGCTTGTGAAAAATACTAATGACTGATAACTGATAACTGATGACTCCTTAAGGAAAGAACAGATGGCAACGATTGTGATTCCTACCGCCCTACGCCAGTATGCGGGGCAGCAAGAAGAAGTCACCTTCTCCGGTGACACCGTGGACGCGGTGCTGGCGGCGCTGACCGCGCAGTACCCCGATCTGCGCGCCCAGATTTATAGCGAGAGCGGCAAGCTGCGCAACTTCGTCAATCTGTACCTGAACGACGAGGATGTGCGCTACCTGCAAAAGGGCGCGACCCCGGTGGCCGAGGGCGACACGCTGACGATCATCCCGGCCATCGCCGGGGGGCGCGGCGTGGTCGCCCCGCCCGTGATCCCACCCCCGGTGGCGCAAGGCGGCGACGACGAGACGCTGTCGCACGAAGAGATCCGCCGCTACAGCCGCCACCTGATCGTGCCCGAAGTGGGTATGGACGGGCAGAAGAAGCTGAAGAGCAGCAGCGTGTTGCTCATCGGTGCGGGCGGGCTGGGGTCGCCGCTGGCGCTCTACCTGGCGGCGGCGGGTGTGGGCCGTATCGGCATCGTGGACTTCGACGTGGTGGACGAGAGCAACCTGCAACGCCAGATCATCCACAGCACCGACTCCGTCGGCACCTCCAAGCTGGAGAGCGCCCGGCAGCGCGTCCTGGGCATCAATCCCAACATCCAGGTGGACGGCTACGAGGTTCCCCTCTCCTCGGAGAACGCGCTGGAGATTTTCGCGCCGTATGACGTAATCGTGGACGGCACCGACAACTTCCCGACGCGCTATCTGGTCAACGATGCCTGTGTGCTGCTGCACAAGCCGAACGTCTACGGCAGCATCTTCCGCTTCGAGGGGCAGGCGTCGGTCTTCTGGGCCGACTACGGGCCGTGCTACCGCTGCCTCTACCCGGAGCCTCCTCCTCCCGGCCTGGTGCCGTCGTGCGCCGAGGGCGGGGTGCTGGGCATCCTGCCGGGCACCATCGGCACGATCCAGGCGACCGAGGTGATCAAGCTGCTGCTCGGCATTGGCGAGCCGCTGATCGGGCGGCTGCTGCTCTACGATGCGCTGAAGATGCGGATCCGCGAGATGCGGCTGCACAAGGACCCGGAATGCCCGGTCTGTGGCGAGAATCCGACCGTGACCGAGCTGATCGACTACCAGCAGTTCTGCGGCGTGAACCCGCAAACCGAGCGCGGCGAGACCGACTGGGACATCACCGCCCGCGACCTCGCCACCCGCCTGGCAGCAGGCGACCGGCTGGTGCTGCTCGACGTGCGCGAGCCGAACGAGTGGGACATTGCCCACCTGGACGGGGCCACCCTGATCCCGGTGAACAGCGTGACCGCCCGCGCCAACGAACTGAGCACCGCCGACGAGATCGTGGTCTACTGCAAAGGCGGCGTCCGCAGCGCCCGCGCCGTCAGCCAACTGCGCCAACTGGGCTTCCGCAAGCTCTGGAACCTCAAAGGCGGCATCAACGCCTGGTCAGAGGATGTCGATCCCTCGGTGCCGTTGTATTAGGGGCTGGGGGCTAGGGGTTGGGGTTAGCGCGGGCACGGCGAATGTTCGCCGTGCCCTTCCTCTTGGAGACACTTTGGAATCAAAATACCAATTCTATGAAGTCGTGCGTGTTGCCCCCAGTTTTGATGGCCCTCAGAGGGTTGTGGGTCTCGAAGGTGCTGTTTTGGGCATGGCGCAGGAGGACGACGGGCGTTGGGGTTATGGGGTCTATTTGTATACGCTGGAACGTGTGTGGAGCTTTTGGGAGGCGGATTTGGTGGCGACCGGCAGGATGGATCGGCGTGAGAGCTTTTATGATGGAAAGGTCATAATGGTGGTTGTTGATCCTGAGACTGGGGAGGGGAGTATCAAAGGCTAACCAGTAGGATCTTCGCCGTGCCCCCTTCCGTTAAGTGATTCTGTGGGGGCCGACGTGGTAATGCCGGGCTATGTCCTCGCGGAAAATCACGGTGATTTCGTCTATTGACGAGTCGAATCCGTCTTGCTCCTCCCGGTATTGACTCGCGCAGAGGTAGATTTTGTCGCCCGACGCGATGGTGATGACGATATCTTGCGGATAATGGATGTATTTGACCGGGCCTTTGGGCCGGGTCGCGCCCAGCGTCTTCAGCATTGCCAGTTGGTCTTGGAAGCTTAAACCGTCCGCCGCCTGGTCCTGGGGCTTCGCGGCGCGGGTAGTCCGCAGTGCCGCCTCGATCTCTTGCCGGGTAAAACCCTCGCTGCCGGTTTCTTCCCACGTTCCCCAATAGACCTGTGCCTCGGTGATCGGCGTATGCAGTAGCCCGGCCCAGGCGGGTTCGGTAGTCACGTCACGGACGGCACAATCGGTTATGTCGTCGCGGATAGAGCCATCCCGCATAGAAATGTTATACTGCACGAACTCGCGATCCCAGATGAAGCCGTAAACCTGCCCGCTCTCCATTTCCAGATCTAAGCCAAAATCCAGGATGTGGAAGCGGTCCTTGTATGTATCCCACCCGGTCTGGTCGTTCTCGTAGTTGATCTCGAAATAGCGGACCTGGGCAATCCGCTCCCCACAGAGCGCCGCGACCCGCTCTTCTAGCTCTATTCGCCGCTGGTCCATCTACCGATCCCCTTCCAGCAGCCGACGCGGGTTGATCGTGTAGTACTCCGTATACCCACAGTCGGGGCAGATCCACGCCTGACAGGCGGCCTGTTTTCGTTGCGACCCAACCAAGCCGCTGCCCGTGCTCTGCCGCTCTAAAACGACGCTGCTGCTGGTGTATCGGCCCAGCGTCGCCACCTCGGCTTCGAACATCGCGGTCTGGCATTTGGGGCAGGCGTGGGCGGGAGGGGTGTCGCCGGAGGTGTTGAGATGTTGGGTAGGGCGTTCCATAGAATCTCCTTGCGATCTGTTTGATTACTCCCCAACTGTGGCGATCATGCAATTTTCACAAACGAGTTGGGGGAAGATCCCACTTGTGTAGGCCAGCAGGGGATTGCCGCAGAATGGGCAATGGCTTATCGGGTGAAAATCATCCGCTGATTGATCCTGAAAGTACCAGTAATAGCAGTGGTGAAGGTCATTAAGCCTGCCCTGCACGGCACGGCCTTCGCGGTTCACTTCACTGGTGATGTCTGATAGCTGATCTTTCGCCCACTGTTCATAGCTCCCCGACGCCAGCCATAAAGCATCCACCGCCCCGTAAATCCACCGCCAGTATGAGATTGCTTCAATCAAGTCGGTGTCCAGATCAAAGCGTTCGGGGCGAACCTCCAGGTTGCAGTTCATACAATGGATCGGGTTGTAGCCAAGCGCGTACATCAGCTTGATAGGCGGTTCCCCTGAACATTGGCAGATTTCATCATCAGGTGTTGGGGGTGGTGGCCGGAGCCTGTCATAGCGGTCCTGTTCCTCAGCCATTGTCTTGTCTCTCTTTCCGCGCCAGCACCCGCAGCAACCCCTCCAACCCCAGCAGATAGCTGTCCACCCCCAGGCCGCTGATCTGGCCGACGCAGACGGGGGCCAGCCAGGAGTGGTGGCGGAACGCCTCGCGGGCGTAGATGTTGGAGAGATGGACCTCGACGGCGGGGAGGGCCACCGCCTGGATCGCGTCGGCCAGGGCGGCGCTGGTGTGGGTGTAGGCCCCGGCGTTGATCAGCAGCCCGGCGGCCCAGCCCCGCGCCACGTGGATGGCGTCCAGCAGCACCCCCTCGTGGTTCGACTGCATGATCCGCAACGTCGCCCCTCGCTCGGCGGCCAGCGCCTCCAGCCGCCCGTTGATCTCGTCCAGCGTCGTCCGCCCGTAGATCTCCGGCTCCCGCTGCCCCAGCAGGTTCAGGTTCGGGCCGTGCAGCACCAGGATGTGGTATGGCATGGTTTGTCCTCAGTGGCTCATGGCTCGTGACGAGTGGTTAGTGGTTAGTGGTTAGTAACGAGTGCTGAGTGCTGAGTGCTGAGTAGCAGCAGTACGCAATACGCAATACGCAGTACGTTTCACGTTTCACGTTTCACGCATCACTGTGTCTCTTCCAGCACCGTGTACACCGCCATCTTCGGCACGTCATCCACCACGCGCACGTCGCCGGGGGCGGCGGGGAGGATGAAGCGCAGGCGACCGGCCACGCGCTTCTTGTCGCCCGCCATCGCGGCGATGATCGGGCCGGGGGTGGTGCCGGGGGGCAGGTCGGGGCCGCCCCAGCGGATCGGCAGGGCGTAGCGGGCGAACAGCGTCTCGACCCGGCCCGGCAGCGCGGCGTCGGCCAACCCCAGCCGGGCGGCCAGGTGCGCCGCGACGACGGTGCCTGCCGCGACGCCGAAGCCGTGCTTGCGCCGGTAGCCGCTGACCTGCTCGAAGGCGTGGCCGAAGGTGTGCCCCAGGTTGAGCAGGGCGCGCTCCCCCTGTTCGTAGGGGTCGGCCTCCACGAGGCGGCGCTTGACCTCGATGGCGGGGCGGAGCACGGCGGCGACCGGGGGCGACTCCTCGGCTTCCAATTGGGCCAGCAAGTCACCCCCGGCGATCAACCCGGCCTTGAGGATCTCGGCCATGCCGTTGGCAACCTCGTCGGCGGGCAGGCTGGCGAGGGTAGCGAGATCGGCCACCACCAGCCGGGGTTGCTTGAACGCGCCGATCAGGTTCTTGGCCGCCGGGTGGTCCACGCCGACCTTGCCGCCAATGCTGCTGTCGGCCATCGCCACCACGCTGGTCGGGGCCTGCACGAAGGCCACCCCGCGCATGTAGAGCGCCGCCACCAGCCCGGCAGTGTCGCCCACCACGCCGCCACCCAGCGCGACGATAAAGCCTTTGCGGTCCAGCCCCGCGCCCAGCGCCGCGCCGATCAGGTCGCCCACCGTGGCGAGGGTCTTGTGCGCCTCACCGGCGGGCATGGTGGCGAGGGTCGCGCCGTAGCCCGCCGCCTGTAACGCCGCCAATGCTTGCTCCCCGTACAGCGGGCCGACAGTGCTGTCGGTGATGACCAGGGCGCTGCCACCCAGCCCGGCGGCGCGGCAATAATCGCCCAGCCGATCCAGCGCGCCGTGCCCGATATAGATCGGATAGGGGCCGTCGGGGCTGTGGACGAGGATGGGGGTGGGTTCAGGGTCGGTCATGGGTTGCTCACTGGTGGAGGGATCGGGGTCAGGCTGGCACCCCTCACCCCTGTCCCCTCGCCTCGCGTGAGCGGGGAGAGGGGGACTCGGCTTTTAGGGTCGTGCGCTCTTGCACAGCTTGGTTATATAACGCCAGGACCGCGTCGGCTACTTCGTCGGGGGTGCGCCCGGTGGTGTCGAGTTGGTAGGGGATGGTCTGGTAGGCGGGGGCGCGAGTGGCGAGGAGAGTGGCAAGCGCGCCTGCCGGGTCGGGACCACGGAGGAGGGGGCGGGCCTGGACTTCGCCTGCCGCCTGGAGCCGGGCGAACAGGGCGGCGGGCGTGGCGGTGAGGGCGATCAATACCCCACCCGCCGCCAGCGCGGCCCGGTTGGCCGGGTTCAGGATCGCCCCGCCGCCGCAGGCCACGATCCACCCCTCCGGCGTCGCCAACTCGGCAGAGAGGGCGGACTCGGCGCGGCGGAACACGGCTTCGCCCTCCTCGGCAAAGACCTGGGCGATGGGCCGCCCGAAGCGTCGCTCCAACTCCATGTCCATATCAAGCAGGGGCCGCCCCAACCGCACCGCCAGCCGCCGTGCCACCGTGCTCTTCCCCGACCCCATCGGCCCGGCCAGGACGAGATTCAGCGATGAGCGATGAGCGATGAGCGATGCGGAATTTAGCGAATCGCTCTCATCGCTCATTGCTCATTGCTCATTGCTCGGTCGGGCAGGGGCCAGCGGGCGCGCAGTTCGGGCAGACTGTCGCCGCCGAGCTTTTCGTGGAGGGCCTCGGCCAGCACCCAGGCGACCATCGCCTCACCGACCACCCCGGCAGCGGGGACGGCGGTGAAGTCGGAGCGCTGGTATTGCGTCGTGGTCGCCTCGCCCGTCCGCACGTCCACCGTCGCCAGCGGGTTGATCGTGGTCGAAATTGGCTTCATCGCGGCGCGGACGATCAGCGGTTGGCCGGTGGTGGTACCGCCTTCCAGACCTCCGGCGCGGTTGGTGTGCCGTTCCAGGCCCTGTGCGCCGGGGTAGATCTGGTCGTGGACATCGCGCCCCAGGCGTCCGGCGTTGGCCCAGCCGTCCCCGATTTCCACCGCCTTGATCGCCTGGATGCTCATCACCGCCCCGGCCAGCCGCCCATCGAGCCGACAGTCCCAGTGGACATAGCTGCCCAGGCCGATCGGCAGCCCGGTCGCCCAGACGGTGAACACCCCGCCCAGGGTGTCGCCGGTGCGCCGGGCGTGATCGATCCGGGCGCGCATTTCGGCGGCGGCGACGGGGTCGGGGCAGCGCAGATCCGACTCCTCGGTCGCGGCGCGCAATTCGTCGGGGGGCACATCGGGGATCGTGGCAACTACATCGCCGATCTGGTTGACATAACTGCCGACTTCGATCCCGAACTGGGCCAGCAGTTGCCGCGCCACTGCGCCCGCCGCCACCCGCGCCGCCGTCTCGCGGGCGCTGGATCGCTCCAGGGCCAGCCGCATATCGCTATAGCCGTACTTGATCGCCCCGACCAGATCGGCGTGGCCGGGGCGGGGGACGGTCAGCGGCTCGTGCTCTTTCTTGATGAAGTTGGCGTAGTCGCGGTTCTCGATCCGCAGGACGATGGGACCGCCGGTGGTCACGCCGTCGGCAATGCCCCCGAACGCCTCGGCGGTGTCGCGCTCGATCTTCATCCGCCCGCTGCGGCCATAGCCGACCTGCCGCCGCGCCAGGTCGGCGTTGATCACCTCCAGCGGCAGGGGCAGCCCGGCGGGCATTCCCTCGATGATAGTGGTCAGGGCGGGACCATGCGACTCCCCCCCGGTTAAAAAGCGATGCATCGGGTGTATCTCCT
>JBBSAN010000232.1:0-9061 GCA_038252265.1 Chloroflexia bacterium | reverse complement strand
GACGACTGCTTATCCTTCGCCGGAGGCGGCGGCGGCGATAGGGTGCGGGGGTTGCAGCCGGGGAAGAAGGCGTTCGCCGCGATCTTGCTCATCTGCCCGCGAGTCGAGTCGTTGTTCGGGCGGAAATAAGCCAGGTTGGTCGGGGCGATGCACGGTTCGCCGGGGCTGCCGCAGGGATACCCGCCGAGGATCGACCGGTTGGACAGCCGCTCGATGTAGGTCCAGAAGGTATTGCTGCTCGGCACATCCTGGAATGTCTGCTCGTTGGGGGGGATGGTTTCGTTGAAACCCGCCGCGCTGGCAACGATCTTGGCGATCTGCCCCCGTGTCGCATTGGCATTGGGGCGGAAATAGGGGCGCTGGATCGCGTCGCACGGCTCGAAGGGCACGGTGCCGCACAAGTAGCCGGTGAGGATGCCATAGGCATAGGCCCGCTCGACATAGAGCCAGTAGGTGCTGTTAATCGGCACATCGGCGAACGATTGCTCGGTGCTGGCGATCGGTTGGGCATAGCGCGCCGAACTGGAGATGATCTTCGTCACCTGGCCGCGCGTGACGGTATTGTTCGGGCGGAAATAGCCACCGGGGCACGGTTCGCCCGGCCCGCCGCAGGGATAGCCGCCGACGATGCCGAAGCACGACAGGCAGCGGATGAAGCTGTAGAAGGTGCTGCCCGACGGCACGTCCTGGTAGGTGACGGCGCAGTGGGTCGGCGTGGGCGTGGCCGTGCCGCCGCCACAGAGCGTGGGGGTAGACGTGGGCGTGCGGGTGGGGGTGCGTGTCGGCGTGGCGGTGCAGAGTGGGCAGGGCGTCTTGGTCGGCGTCCGGCTTGGGGTCCAGGTGGGGGTGCGCGTCACGGTCGGCGTGCAAACCGAGTCGAGGAACAACGTCCAGCGGCCCAACGAGGCCACGCTGCCGTTGACCGTGTTATCGCGGATCTCCAGCTTCCACAGGCCGAGCGGCTGCTGGCCGTTCAAAGTGAAGAGCGAACCGAAAGGCCGGTAGGCCTGGTTCAACGGCGGGCAGGCGGTGCCGACCAGGTTCGGGGCGTACCCGGTCAGGCTAAAGCTGGTGTTGTTCGCTGTCCAGACCCCGCTGCCACCGCAGATCGTGAAGAAAAGCTGGACGTAGGTTCCTTGCGGGCTGATCAGCGAGACATTCAGGTCCGACGGGTTGGTGTCGGAAATGACCAGGTTAAGCACCTGCGCGTTCAATACCTGAGAAGGGGCAATCGTGACGTTGATCGTCGAGGTGATGATCCCACCGTCGGGAATGGCGAACGGCGTATCGGGCGAGGCATAGGTGTAGAAGTTACACGACGGCACCAGCGTCGGGCTACGGGTGTTGGTCGCTGTGGCGGTCCGGGTCACGGTGCGCGTGGCGGTGCGCGTGGGGGTGCCCTGTTCGGGCAGCTTGCCGGGATCTTGATCTTTAGTGACCGCCGCCGGAGTAGGCGGGTCGGGGGGGAGGCTGGCCCCCACCATCCGTGGGGCCACCCCTCCCACGGCGATCAACAACGCCGCAAACGCGAAAAACAGGCTGAACCGCAAGACAAAACGAGACATAGCTCGGCTCCTTCCTTAGCCTTCCTGCTGAATGTTGATTAGAGATCTACGAGGGACCCAGACGCAGCCAGAGTGGGGAGATATTGTGGATGCGGCCTCATCATACTATAGGATCTAAGGGAAGTCAATGCGGAATAGCAAGCAGAATGTGACCAGTAGTAGAGATCCTGCAATTGGGGCAGCCTCATCCATCCTGCGGCGGACGGAGGCCCGGCCAATGGCCCCCGGCGCGTCCGACTCTGTACCGTTGACGGTGGTGGGAGGCGTGTGCTAGACTTCAACAATCCATCGCCGTACCCATAAATGAAAGGAGGACCGTCAGCGATGCCGATTATCGAAGTCGCCGACCTGCGGAAGACCTTCCGCAGCAAACAGAAAGAGCCAGGGCTATCCGGAAGTCTCCGGGCACTGGTCGCGCCCCAGTGGCGCACCGTCGAGGCCGTCAAGGGCATCTCGTTGGAGTGCGAGCAAGGGGAATTGCTGGCCTTTATCGGGCCGAACGGGGCGGGCAAGTCCACCACGATCAAGATGCTGACCGGCATCCTCCATCCCAGTAGCGGGAGCGCCCAGGTGCTGGGGCTGACCCCGTGGCGCGACCGCGAACGGCTGGCCTTCAACATCGCCTCGGTCTTCGGCCAGAAGTCGCAACTCTGGATCCACCTGCCGCCACTGGATACGTTCAATCTACTGGCCCGCATCTTTGAACTGGACGAGCGCGAGTACCGGACGCGGGTCAACTTCTTGATCGAGGTGTTCGAGATCGGGGATCTGGTGCGGACCCCGGCGCGCAAGTTGAGCCTGGGCGAGCGGATGCGCTGCGAACTGGCGGCGGCGCTGATCCACCGGCCCAAAGTGCTGTTCCTCGATGAGCCGACCATCGGCCTCGACGTGATCGCCAAGGGCAAGATCCGCGACCTGATCCGGCAGTTGAACCGCGAGGAGCAGGTGACGGTCTTTCTGACCTCGCACGACGCGGGCGACATCGAGCAGTTGTGCAAGCGGGTCATCGTGGTCAACCACGGCAGCATCATCCTGAACACCAGCGTCAGCACCCTGCGCCGCCAGTATTTGCAGCACAAGATCATCGACCTGAAGCTCCAGGACCCGATCCCGGCGGAAGGGCTGGCCCTGCCCGGCACCACCGTGCTCAAAACCAGCACCTATGGCGCGAAACTGCAAGTCAACACGGCCACCACGACGATGGCGGCGATCATCAGCACCCTGGTCGGGAATTATCGCGTGGCCGACATCACCATCGAAGACCCGCCGATGGAGCAGAACATCGCCGCAATCTACAACCAGGGGGAGGACGAGGGGCCTGGGGCCGGGGGTCAGGGGTCAGGGGTCAGGGGTCAGGGATCGGCAATGGCAGAGATCCAACCCGAACCCGTGGAGGTGGCCTGACATGGACACACCGATAACACTCCAAAATCCGCAATCGGCCATCCAAAATCTGCGCGGCCCCGGCCCGTGGTGGCGGCGGGTGGGCAAGTACGGCGCGATCCTGCGGATGAGCGTGGTCAACCACTTCGCCTACTGGAGCGAGGTGTTGCTGCGCGGCGTCTTCCTGGTGCTGATCATCTTTGTTTTCGTCCAGCTCTGGTCACTGACCTACCGCACGCTGGGCACCAGCCAGCTAGGCGACTATAGCCTGCCGCAGATGATCTGGTATTTCGCTTTTGCCGAGGCGATCATCCTCAGCGCGCCCATGCTGCGCAACAAGATCGACCAGGAAGTGAAGTCGGGCGAACTGGCCTATCGGCTGAACAAACCCTATAACTACGTGTTCTACCTGGCCGCCGACTATGCAGGCGAGCGACTGGTACGCTTCGGGCTGATGCTGGGGCTGGGCAGTGCGCTGGCCCTCCTGTTCGTCGGGCCGATCCGTTTCACCCTGCCGGGCCTGGCCGGGGCGGCGCTGGTGCTGGTTGGGGCGATGGTGCTGGATTTCCTCATCTCCTGCGCGATCGGCCTGCTGTCGTTCTGGGTGGAGGATACCTGGGCGTTCGACTTTATCTATCGCCGGATGGTGATGCTGCTTGGCGGGATGATGATCCCGCTGGACGTGTTCCCAGAGCCGCTGTCGAGCATCGCCCGCGCCCTGCCCTTCAGCGCCATCGTCTACGGCCCGGCCCGGCTGTGGGTCGCACCCACCCCCGACTTCTTCACCGCAACCCTGCTACGGCTCGTCATCGCACTGGGCATCGCCGCCGCCCTGGTCACCTTGCTCTACCGGGCCGGTCAGCGGAACGTGACGGTGAATGGGGGTTGATGAGGTATGAGGTACGAGGTACGAGGTACGAGGTACGAGATCAATATCTTTCAGTTACCTCGTACCTCATACCTCGTACCTCGTACCTCCGTAAAGGAGGTGTACTATGCTGCACGGCATACTCGCACACGCCCGCTTTTTCGGGCATTATGTGCAGGCCAACTTCTTGATCGCGCTGGAATACCGGGTGACCTTCATCTCGCAGGTCATCGGCATGGCGCTCAATGATAGCATGTGGGTCACGTTCTGGTGGATCTATTTCACCCGCTTCCCGGTGTTGAGCGGCGGCTGGGGGATCGCGGACGTGATGGGGCTGTGGGCGATTGCGGCGGTCGGGTTCGGCCTCTGCACGGCCTGCTGCGGCAACGTGCTGCGGCTGGCGGCGATGATCAGCCAGGGCGAGTTGGATTATTATCTGGCGCTGCCCAAGAATGTGCTGATGCACGCGCTGATCAGCCGCACGGAGGTGACCGCCTGGGGCGACGTGCTGTTCGGCCTGGGGGTGTTCATCCTTTTCCTGCACCCCAGCCTCGACCGAGTCGGGCTGTTCCTGATCCTGGCGCTGTGCAGCGCGGTGATCTTCCTGGCCTTCAATATCCTCTGGCAGTCGTTGTCGTTCTGGCTGGGCAACGCCGAGGGTCTCGCCACGCAGATGTGGAACGCGCTGATCACCTTCACCACCTATCCGGGGTCGCTGTTCCAGGGGTTGGTGCGGGTGCTGCTCTACACCCTGCTCCCGGCAGGCTTCCTGAGCTACATCCCGGTGCAACTCCTGCGCCAGTTCGACCCGGCCTGGTTCGCCGCCGAGGTCGCGGTGGCGGGCGGCGCGTTCGTGGTCGCCGTCTGGGTCTTCTACCGAGGCCTGCGCCGCTACGAGTCGGGGAACTTGCTGATTCTTCGGGCGTGATGCGTGATGCGTGATGCGTGACGAGTTATCAGGCTTACGCAATACGCAATAGAGAACACGAATCACGCATCACGCATCACACGCTACTCCGCCAGATAGCCCTGGAGCCAGAAGAAGCCGCTGAGATCCGCACCGAGCGGCAGGTCGAGCAGGGCGGCGCTCTGCGTGTGGGGGGCGGCGTAGAGGTCCACCGTCAGCGGCACGTCGTCGGGGAGGGCCAGGGCGCAGGTATAGACGACCAGCGGCGGATCACCGAAGGGGTCATCGCGGCGCGCTTCCAGCGGACTCTGGAACCAGTAGTCATCGCTGTCAACATCGTCGCTGTCGGCCTCCAGGCGGGCGGGCATGTAGGCCCGCATCCCCTGCGTGCTGGCGGGTTGCCCGCTCGCCAGTTCAAATTGCTGGATCGCCGCTGGACGGAGCACATAGCACAGCCCGTTGATCACAAAATCATAGGTCTGCCCGACCACATAGCGCCGGTGATTGGCCCACCAGCGGGTGTCGAAAAACTGGACCAGCGCCCCCTGGTAGAACCCGGTCACCTGCCCCTCGACCCCGTTCGCCCAGGGGATCAGTTCGTCCACCGTGATCGTCCAGCGATGGCCGTCTTGCACGGCGGGGAAGGCGCTGACCAGCCGGTTCTGGGCATCCAGCAGCACGCACGTTTGCAAGGGTCCCGCACCGCCGTAGAGGGCCAGCCCCGGCCCGGCGGGGGTATCGAACGGTTCGGAGCGATCCGGCCCCTCGGCCACGGCCTGGAGCAGATTCCAGAGCGGCTGCCGATCGGTATCGAGGTCGGGGAACAGCGTGCCCCAGTGGTTTCCGTGCCCGCCTTCTTTGGCGACCCGCTCCGTGTCTTCGTCGGGGGCATCATCGTCGTCGTCATACTGGTCATCGGTCATCCTCGGTGCCTCCTTGTGCGGTAGTCGTCCTGCTTTCCGCGATTATACCAGCCCCTCCCGGTGGGGGTCAAACAAGGACAAGGCGCGGGTGGCGGGGAGGCAGGGATTCATTCTCAGTGATGCGCGGATGCTGTATAATCAAAGCACGTGGATCAAACCGACCACGAACCCCCCAGGAGGCGTGAAGAATGGCCGAGTGTATTTTCTGCCGCGTGGCGCGGGGCGAGATCCCTGCCGACAAGGTATACGAAGATGAGGCGGTGCTGGCGTTCCGCGATATCCACCCGATTGCCCCGGTGCATGTGCTGGTGATCCCCAAGATCCATGTCACGGCCCTGTGGGATTTAGAGGAGCGACATGGCCCGCTGATCTCGCGGCTGTTGCTGGCCTGCAATGATGTAGCGAGCAGCGAAGGGATCGATCAGAGTGGCTACCGGGTGGTGGTGAACGCCGGGCCGAACGCGGGGCAGAGCGTGGATCACCTGCACCTGCATGTGCTGGGCGGCCAGCGTATGGGCTGGCCCCCCTTCCCCCCGCCCGCCGTGGAACCCGGCGAGGAATAGCGCGCCGCTGGCGGGGTGCAGGCGGCTACGTGTAATACACCTGATCGTAGATATCCTGGTTCGGCTCGATCGGCACCTGCGCCTGATAGCGCAACTCCAGCACGATCCAGGCAAGCGCCAGGCCCAGGGCATAGAGGCCCAGCACGGCGCGGAGCGGCCCCAGATCCCCCAGTTGGGCCAGGCCGAAGAGTGCCTGGCCCAGCCCGGCCCCGGCATAAATCTTGAATAACCACCCCAACCCGCGCTGCTCGTAGGCCGGGCGCAGCCAGACGTTGAGGGCGATCAGCGCCGCGCCCCAGAGCATCCAGAGCCAGGCCTCATGGAAGAAGCAAGAGAGAAAGAGCCAGCCCCACAGCATGGGCAGTTCGACCCGCAGCCGCGAGTCCAGCACCGGATCATGGGGGAGGCGGGGGGCCGGGACAAAGGGCGCAGGCACAAACCGGGCGGTACCCTCGTCCAGGTATTCAAAGACGCCCAACTCTTCAATATCCAGTTCCTCGAACGTGTCGGTGGGTCGGCGCGGCATGGGCGACCTCCTCCTGGCTCAGAACCTTGCTAACAGAGCCATTCCCAGATCGATTCAAGCAAACAAACGCGCTACCGGGCAGGCAAAGCCCGGCAACAAGGGCGAGGTTAACGTGTCCCCCGCCAGCAGCGTGGCCGCGGGGCGCAGGGTGCCCTGCTCCCGCCGGTAAATCGTCACCTGCTGCAATTGCCAATCCACAATCCAATATTCCTGTATCCCATATGCTGCATACATCCTGAGCTTGAGCATTCGATCTCGGCGCTCGTTTTGTATACCAGGCGACAAAACCTCCACCATCAACTCTGGTGCCCCGGTAAAGTGCCCGGTGGGATCCAAGAATCGGGCCAGCCGCTCATTGCTGATCCACAATACATCAGGAATCGCTACATCGGAGTCGCTAAACAAAACGCCAGAGGCTTCAAATACTTCCCCGGCCTGACCTGTCTGCGACCAGGCATCCAATTCACGAGCGACACGAAAACAGGCGCGCTGATGATAAGCATGAGGGGCTCGTGTCATGAGTAACTCTCCATCGGCAATTTCATAGCGGGTGCCATCATCGGGTAACAGATCAAGATCTGCTGTTGTCCAATGCATCCGCGTTGTAGCAAGCTCGCTCATAAGCTACCTCTACTGCCCTACCAGATCTATATCAGCCATACGTCCACTAACATAATTATACCACAGTCCCCACCCCGTCCAGCGGCCAAAACGGGGGCGCATTAGCTGATCGCCACCTCACGATGGTCAATGTCCATCGGGTCAGGCGGCGGGGGAGCGGGCTGGGCAGCAGCGATAATCTGCAAGCCGCGCACCAGGGCCAGGGTGGCCGCTTTGCCGTCTGCCCCCACTTCCATCGCCGGGCCGACGCACGAGGGGCATCCGGCCTCACAGGGGCAGGCGGTGACCAGATCGGCAGCGGCGGCCAGCAGGGTATTATGAAGGGCATAGAGCCGGGCGCTAAACCCGATCCCGCCGGGCACGCTATCATAGAGAAAGATCGACGGCGCTTCGGTGAACGGCGACTTCACCTGCGGCACCACCCCCAGGTCGCGGGGATCGCACATCAAATAGAGCGGGGCCAATTGTCCCAGCACCTGGCCCAACCCGACCAGCCCTCCCTGCAAGGCAGGCTTGCCTACATCCGCGACCACGCGGGGCGGCACCGCCAGCCAGTAGGCCGTGGTGTGCATCTCCTGTTCCGGCAGGTGGATGCGGCCCCAACCGATGTTCTCGTGTGTGCCCAGCTTGATCTTCTTGTAGATCGTCGCCTGCGCGCTGACCATCACTTCGCCGTGGTTGCGCGGCGCGGTACGCGGCTCGTCGCTCAGCACGTCCAGCACCTTGAGCGTCACCGCCAGATTCGCGTCGGTGTAATAGTCGGCATCGACCTGGCGCACATAGGCCTTTTGCTCGTCCCAGTCCAGCTTGTCCACATGAAATTGCGTGCCTTCGTGGAGATAGATCGCTTCCTCGTGGAGCAGGGTCAGCACGCTGAAGCGGTCCATCTCTCCGATCACGCGGGGGGTCGGGTCGGTGGTGTCAATGATGACAAAGTTTTCGGCGGCAGCCGTGCGCAAGGAGACATTTTCGGCGGGGAAGTTCTCGCTGCTCCAATGCCACAGGCCGCCGCTATGGTGGACCGCACCAAATCCTTCCAGATACCCCAGCATCTGCGCCGTGGTGGCGGCGGGCTGGTCGCCGAACCCTTCGTCATCGTTGAATGGTAGCTCGAACGCCGCGCACTGCAAGTGGCTCATCAGCACCAATTGGTTGTCGGGGTTGAGCAGGCCGTTTTCGGGGCTGCGGGCGAAGAAGTATTCGGGGTGCTGCACCAGAAACTGGTCCAGGGCGCTCGATCCGGCCACCAGCAGCGCCACCGCACTGCCGCTGCGCCGCCCGGCCCGCCCCGCCTGCTGCCAGGTCGAGGCGATGGTGCCGGGGTAGCCGACCATGATGCACGCCTCCAGGGTGCCGATATCAATGCCCAGTTCCAGCGCGTTCGTGCTGACCACGGCGCGCACGCTACCGTCGCGCAGCCCCCGCTCGATCTCACGCCGTTGCAGGGGCAGGTAGCCCCCCCGGTACCCACGCACCTTCTCCGGGCTGTGGCGGTGCTGAACGGCAGCCTGGCGCAGGTAAGTGAGCAGCACTTCGACGGCGGTGCGGCTGCGGGCGAAGATGATCGTCTGGATGTCGTTCGCCAGGAATTGCCCGGCCAGATCGGTGCTCTCCAGCAGGGCGCTGCGCCGCAAGCCCAGTTCGCGATTGACTACCGGGGGGTTATACATCACGAACACCTTGCGGGCCTGCGGTGCGCCGTTCT
>JBBSAN010000231.1:0-9168 GCA_038252265.1 Chloroflexia bacterium | reverse complement strand
GGCTCATTGATCGTGGCGAAGTCCAGCCGCCCGTTGGAGGAGGCGTTGACGGTGGTGAAGACCTGCCCGTAAAGGGTGAAGGGGAAGGGCAGGGTGATGGCCGTGTCGCAGTCGTCGCAGGCGCTGCCGGTGTTGACCGTGCCCGCGACGATCGTCGCCGTGCCGGTGGCGAAGGTGTAAGGCACGATCAGGCAAGGGTTAATCGTCGCGGTCGGGGTCGAGGTGCCCGTCGCCGTCGGCGTCTGCGTCGGGGTGCGCGTCTGCGTGGCCGTCGGCGGGGTGCCCGTCACCGTTGGCGTCGGCGTGCCTTGCGCAGGCGGCGCTTGCGGATCGGTGTAGGCATCCCCGCTGGCACTGATACGCGAGTCATACCACATGCCCAGCACCGTGTTACCCTTGGCCGCCAGGCCATGATAGTCGCCAATGAAGGTGGAGGGCTGAGTCTGCACGTCGGCTACCGGATCGTTGCCTAACGAGCCGTCGAGCTTGCGCCACGTCGTGCCTTCGTCGTTCGAGTAGGACTGATACCAGCGGCTGAGCACGTTATTCGGATCCTCACGGCGATCGTTCCAGCCGACCCAGATCTGCCCGCTCGCCGTCACGTCCATCCAGGGGAAGTACTGGTCCTTGCCCGAGGGATCATCGTTCACTTTGGCGGGGGCCGAGAACGTGACGCCCCCGTCAGTTGAAAGGCGGAACAGCGTGTCGCTATGGAACCCGGTCGAACTGGCGCAGGTGTAGGCCGTCTCCAGTTCGCCGCCGGAGTACATCATGTAGACGTGCAGCGGGTTGGTCGGGTTGACACCAATGATGGGATGGCTGCGCGAACGGAACGACGTGGTGCCTGCCACATTGGTGCAGAAGATCCCGCGTCCCGCCTGGCCGCCGGAGCACGCGCCGCCCTGGGTGATCGGCAATACAGTGTAGTTGAAGGACGCGCCGCCATCGGTAGACCGCGCCAGCACGTTCTGTACGCCCGCCGAGCAGCCCGTCGTCGAGTTCGTGTATTGCTGGTAGCCTACGTAAAGCCAGCCGTTGGAGGCCACGCGCGGCTGGCTTGATTGCTCGTAGCCCTGGGCCGGAGCGACCGCGCCGACAAAGAAGGTGGGACCCCAGGTCAGTCCACCATCGGTGGACTTGTAGCCTTTGATCCGGTTGCTGGTGGTCAGTTCGCTGTAGGTGAGGTAGACGATGTTAGGGTTGTTCGGATCGACGGCGATGTTCTCGCGGTCGGGGGTCAAAACCTGAGTACGCTGCGGCC
Organism: Chloroflexia bacterium; assembly: GCA_038252265.1. Lineage (GTDB taxonomy): Bacteria > Chloroflexota > Chloroflexia > QHBQ01 > JAICKM01 > JBBSAN01. The sequence continues at coordinate 7,907 of JBBSAN010000231.1, read as the reverse complement.
AGGTGGCCCCGTTATCGGTGGATTTGATGATATGCGTAATGCCCCCACCGGAGGTGCTCAGGATGATCGCATAGACCGCCGACCCGTCCCCGGCGTAGTCCACGCCCGGGTCACAACAGGACCCGGGCACCCCATAGGTCGAGGCATCGGCGGAAGTCCAGGTCACCCCGCCATTGGTCGTGCGGAAGATGCCGACGCCGGCGGCACCACTGTCGTTGGACGTGCCAATCGCGAACTGGCTGTTCGCGGGGTTGATCGCGATCTGAAATTCGTTTTGATTACTGCCGAGGAGGTTGCCATTACTCATGCGCACGTCCACGCCGTACAGCGGAACGAGGGTTTTCAGCAACGAGGTGAGCGGCGAAGCGGGTTGCGCCGCCTTGCTTTGCAGGCGCGTCTCGTATTCCGCCGTCCAGGTATTGTCGAACTTGCCGTGGTTGGCGGCCAACCAGGCGTCGCTATAGGGGTTGACCTGGGCCGGGGGTGGCGGTTCCGCAGCAGGCCGGGGGCTGGGGAAGGCCCCCGCCAGTTGGGGCACGATCAGCGCCCCCACAGCTAACAGCCCGAAAAGGGCCAGAATTGCGGCACGTTTTGTCATCACTTGCTCGATTCCTTCCTATGGCCTATGGTGTGTAAAGGCCCGACAGACCAGCCTGTAACCGACAGCGCCCTTACCTTCCTCCATAGCAGGGGCTTGCCTGGAGTTGCCTACGACCAGACCGCGCTGTCAAGGGTCGCACTTGCGCAAACCCGATCGGCCAGAGCAATGGTGGTGGGGAAGTCACCACGCACGGGCGACGCTGCCGCCCCTGGTGTCGCCGGATTGCGCAATAAAGGATCGCGCAGGTGCATCGGGTGCAGGCCGGTCGCTCCCTGGTACCGGAAAGTGGGGAGATGACGAGGGGCACAGGAACAGATTGCCGGGCCACCGCAAAATGTCCACGCTGCCAGGGCCGTGACGCCGAACCGCGTTTAGCGTCCTCCAGGCAACCGTGGAGCGGAGTGTAGCACAGGTGTTAAAATGTTGTCAAGTTTATAGCAGGCCGAAAGTATATTCCTTATAAGTGGTACTATGAGGTAATATAGTGAGAATCAGGTTGCCTGGCCTGCTCCGAAGGCCGGAACCGCCGCAGAACCCGGCCCCAAAGACAACACAGGCGTCCTGGGCTGGACGCCTGTGTGCTGCGGCGGCCCGACCATCCACGGACGGAGCGGGGTCTCGCATAATGTTAGCTTATATCCGGCGCCGGGCTTTCCTGCCGGTTACAGCTCCGCCGACCGGATGGCGATGCGTTCGCGCACCCGCTCCAGGAACGTGGCAAAGGGCAGGTCGCCCTCTTGCTTGCCGTCGCGCTGGCGCAGGGCCACCGTGTTGTCCGCCATCTCGCGCTCGCCCACCACCAGCATGTAGGGCACCTTCATCAACTGCGCTTTGCGGATCTTGGCGTTCATGCGCGCCGAGTCCGTGTCGGCACTGGCCCGCACGCCCGCCGCCTGCAACTGTTCGACCAACTGCTCGGCATAGGGGTTGTGCGAGTCGTTGATGGTGATCACCCGCACCTGCTCCGGGGCCAGCCAGACCGGGAAGTTGCCGGCATAGTGTTCCAGCAGGAAGCCGACCATCCGCTCGTGCGTGCTCAGCGGGGCGCGATGGAGGCACAGCGGCACCTCTTCCTGCCCCTCGCGGTTGGTGAATTTCAGGTCGAAGCGTGGGGGCACCGCGAAGTCCACCTGGTTCGTCGCCAGCGTAAACTCGCGCCCGATCGCGCTCCAGATCTGCACGTCGATCTTCGGGCCGTAGAACGCCGCCTCGTCGGGCACCTCGACAAAGGGCACATTGCCGTTCTGCATCGCCCGGCGCACCATGTCTTCCGTCTTCAGCCACAGCCGCTCGTTGTCCACATACTTCTTGCCCAGCCCCGACTTGGCGTGCGTGCTCAGGCGCATCATATACTTGTCAATGCCAAACAACTGGAAATACGCTTCGTAGAGGCCGATGACGCCCATAAACTCCTGCTCGAACTGCTCCTCCGAACAGTAGATGTGGGCGTCGTTCATCTGCATCGAGCGCACCCGCATCAGCCCGAACAACTCGCCACTCTTCTCATAGCGATAGCACGTCCCATACTCGGCCAGCCGGACCGGCAGGTCGCGGTAGCTGCGCGGGCGGCTGCCAAAGATCTTATGGTGGAACGGGCAGTTCATCGGCTTCATATAGTAGCGCACGCCCTCCAGGTCCATCGGCGGGTACATGCTCTCGGCATAGTACGGCAGGTGGCCGCTATGGAGGAACAGCGCCTCTTTCGCCAGGTGGGGCGAACGCACGCGGCTATAGCCGCGCTTGGCCTCCATCTCTTTCGCCAGCCGCTCCAGTTCCTCGATCAGGATGCCGCCGTTGGGCAGCCACAGCGGCAGGCCGGGGCCGACCTCATCATCAAAGATGAAGATCTCTAGCTCCTGGCCCAGCTTGCGATGGTCGCGCTGCTTGGCCTCTTCCAGCATCCGCAGGTAGTTCTGCAACTCGTCTTTGTTGCGCCAGGCCGTGCCGTAGATGCGCTGGAGCATGGGCCGGTGCTCGTCGCCGCGCCAGTAGGCCCCGGCCACGCTCAACAGTTTGAAGGCGTTGGCGGGCACCTGCGTCGTGCGGTCCATATGCGGCCCCCGGCACAGATCCTCGAACGTATCGTGGCGATAGGTGCTGATCGTCGGGCGCACCGCCGTCTCGTTGCCATACTCGTCCGTGCCGCCCCGGTCCAGCCCATCGATCAGTTCCAGCTTGTACGGTTGGTCGCGGAACTGGTTGCGGGCCTCGTCGGCGCTGATTTCGCGATAGGTGAACAGGTGGTTGCCGCGAATGATCTCGCGCATCCGGGCTTCGATTTGCTCCAGATCTTCGGGCGTGAAGGTGCGCGGGCGACCCTCCTCGCCCGTCCCCAGATCAAAATCATAGTAGAACCCGTTCTCAATCGGCGGGCCAATCGCCAGTTTCGCCGCCGGGTAGCGTTCCAGCACCGCCTGGGCCATGTTATGGGCGGCGCTGTGCCGGATCTTATAAAGCTGATCCTTTTCGTCTTGTTCGTTGCCGTTAGACATCGCAATACCTCTCTCAGAATAATCAGCGGAAGAACGATCTAAAACCGAAAGATGGACCCACAAGGTGAGGACGCAAGGGCAGCGTGCATCAGGGCACGCACCAGGGTTCAGACGGTGAACAGGGCGATTACGGCCAGCGGTCAAGCATAGTGCTCCACCGGCGGCGCATCCTCAGGCTGGGACCAGTCGGACGGTTGGGCGGGGGCCTCCCCCGGCGGGCGGGGGCGGGGGCGCATGGCCGAGCAGCAGGCCACGTTCGACCAATCATCCTCCAGGTGGTCCTGGCGTTGTACCGGCGCGGCGGGAGCGCGCTCCTCCACCGGGGCCGGTTGGGGCATCCAATTCACCAGCATCGCGGGTTCCTCCTTTGTGGGGTGGGCCGCACGGAAAACAAAAAGCCCATGCCCTCCACAGATCGGGGCATGGGTTCTCCACACGGTTCCACCCGAGTTTAACCGGCCAGGGCCGGTTCTCGTCAAGGCCGCTAACGGGGCCATCCGGTTCCACCTACTGCCGCCTGCAAAACAGGCGGGTTCGGCAAACGGCTCACAGGGGGTTTTCGCGGGGGGCCGACGTGACCCGGTTTCAGCCGGGGCCGGGTCTCTCTGGGGCGCGGTGCGTCCCGCTACTCGTCCTGATCATTGCCAGGGTATGTGGTTGTTCGTTTTATTATAGCCCCAACCCCGCTGCTTGTCAATCCGCCCAGAGGCTGATGCCTTCTCCGGCGAGCGGACAGATATGGCTCCCGCGCCCGTAGGGAGAGGGCGGGGGAGCTAGATCCTCCCGTTTATGGGAGAATGCAGCAGCCCTGCCTGAGATGCTTTGGGGCCGGGCCTACCCGCTGGCCCCGATCTGTGGTATGATTAGGCGCTATAATCGCCATCTATTTTGATCGATAGACCAGACTCTTCATCACCCGCGCTTTGATCGGCCTGGCCGGCGGACCTGTTGTCCCAAGCCCACCGACCCGGTTGCAGAAGGTGCGGAACACGCTTATACTTGGCGACAACGCACCGGCTGCCGGTGTAGTTCGTGTGTATGTGTGCTGAAGAAGCGTCACGAAAAGCCCGGTTGCCCGGTTCTACATAAGGGTACGAGTGAGGGGACAGGGGTCCGTTGCCGGCACTAGCTGTTGGCCGGGGTCTATCCGGTCCAGACTACGGTCTCCTGATCCTCGATGGTGAACCCTGATGACTGGAGAGGAGTAATACTAATGGGAATTATCGGCAAGACCCTGCGCTTTGTCGGTGGGCTGGCCCTGGGGGCCGGGGTCGGCGCGGCGGCGGCGATGTTGCTGGCTCCCCAGTCCGGGGAGATGAGCACGACGCAATTGCAAGCCCGCATTGATGAGGTGCTGACCGCTGGGCGACGGGCGTCGCGTGCCCGCGAAACCGAGTTGTACGCGGCCTGGGAAGCCGAAATGGGCGACAAGGCCAAGCACCCGGCCAACGTGGCTGCCGACGACGATGCGGTGGCGAAGCAGCGCGAAAAAGCCCGCGTCGCCGCCACCCGCGCGGAGGACGCGGCCCGCGAGAAGGCTCAGAAAGAACTGGAGCAGGCCCAGGACGAGGCGCAAAAACACCTCGACAAAGCCCGCGCCGAACTGGAGAAGGCCGAGAAGGCCGAGAAGTCGTAACGGCTGGACCCCTGCTGAGATAAGCGCGCGCACAGGCGTCCAGGATTGGACGCCTGTGCTGTCTTCTGATCCAGGCGGGTTGCAGTGTGCAGGGGTTTGGCGGCGGGTCCCCTATGCGCCGTGGGATCCAATCTGATTCTCAATATATTACCCTTCTTAGAGAATATACTTTCTATCACCTGCACGCTTGACAACATTTCGGCACTTGTGCTACACTCTGATACATCTCTGCCTGGTGGACGCTAAATCCGGGCGGGCGTCACGGCCCCGGCAGAGTCGATGCGATGCGGTGGCCCGGTGATTGACCAGGGCATTATCCACTATCCCCACACCTTTCAGGGCACCGGGAAACGACCGGCCCGTCGCCCTCTGCCCCCGTTCGGTGCTTTATTGCACAAGCCAGCGTCACCCGTGCCGGCAGCTTCGTCCGTGAGTAGGGGTTTCCCCGACACCGACACCCTGGTTGATCTGGGTTGAGAAAGTGAGGATCCCTTATGCTCCAGACTGCTTGAGCAGCAGGCAGCGGGCGTCTGTGGCCCCGGCGACGATCGCCGCGCTCCGTTGCAGTATGGTATTCCCCCGGTCCCTGTGCCACTGTGCAGCGCGATTCCGCCCCACAAACACCCCACTCACCATAGACCTCCGTAGCTGATCCACCCGGCAATATATTTTCAAGGACAAGGAAGGAGCCAGCAGTGTTTAAGCAAAGGCCATATATCCCTATAGCTCTCATGGTGGGGGCCTGGGTACTAATCGCCGTGGTTGCCTGGCAACTCAGCGGGTCGCGCAGTACCGAGGCGGCGTCCGTGCGCAGCGACCAGCCCGTGGCGGCCACCTACCGGGGAACGCTCCCGGTGGCCCATTTTGATGTCTCGCCGCCGCTGCGCGACATGAAGGTGATCCCCCCCGGCCCCGGTAAGCTGCGCGAGAACGAAGACCGCGAACGCGAGCGCCAGGGGCCGAACCTGGCCCAGCCCCCCGATCCGGTCGTCCAGCGGCTGCTGGGCGGTCTCTCCCCGTTTGTGATGCCGACCCCCATCATCAGCTTTGACGGCCCCAACAACACCTGTAACTGTTCGCCGCCGGACCCGAACGGTGAGGTCGGCCCTAACCACTATGTGGTCATGACTAACCTCAGCTTCCAGATCTACAATAAGACCGGCACCTCGCTCTTCGGCCCGGCCCAGAACAAGACGCTCTGGGCCGGGTTTGGCGGCGCGTGCCAGAACGAGAACGCGGGCGACCCGGTGGTGCTCTACGATCAACTGGCCGACCGCTGGCTGCTCTCGCAGTTCACCGCTGCCGGGCCGACCTATTACAACTGCGTCGCCCTCTCGCAGACCGCCGACCCGACGGGCAGCTATTATCGCTGGGCCTTCACCACCGGCACTAACTTCCCCGACTATCCCAAGTATGGGATGTTCCCGGATGCCTACTACATCAGCACCCGCGAATTCGCCGGGAATCCGTTCGCCGGGGTCGGGGCCTACGCCGCCAATCGCGCTCAGATGCTGGTCGGCAACCCCAACCCGACGGTGATCTCCTTCCTGGCCCCGCCCAGCCCGGCCTATAATGTCGGTGACGGCTTGCTGCCTGCCGACCTGGACGGCACCACCCTGCCGCCTGCCGGCAACCCGGCATACTACGTGGGGTCGATGGACGATAACGGGCCGTATGGCGCGCCGCAGGACGCCCTCACCCTCTGGAAGTTCACAGTAGACTTTGCCACCCCGCCCGCTTCGAGCTTCGTCCTGGCGAACACGATACCTACGGCGGCGTTTAATACGAACTTCCCCCCGTGCGGTGGGGGCCGCAACTGCATCCCGCAGCCCGGCACGGCCAACCGCATTGACATGCTTGCCAGCCGCCAACGGCCTCTCTTCCGCCTGGCCTACCGCAACATGGGCAGCTACGAGTCCCTGGTCAGCAATATCTCGGTGAACGCCGGGACCGGCCCCACCGGTGACACGGCGGGCATCCGCTGGTTTGAGCTACGCAGCCCGAACAGCAGCCCCACGATCTTCCAGCAGGGCACCTATGCCCCCGGCCTGACCGATGGAATCCACCGCTGGATGGGCAGTATCGCCATGGATACGCAGGGCAACATGGCGCTGGGTTACAGTGCTTCCAGCACCACGCTCTTCCCCAGCATCCGCTACACCGGTCGCCTGGTGGGCGATCCGCTCGGCACCATGCCGCAGGGCGAGGCCTCGATCATCGAGGGCACCGGCTCCCAGACCGTCTCCCAGCGGTGGGGGGACTACAGCGACATGACCGTGGACCCGGTCGACGACTGCACCTTCTGGTACGTGCATGAGTATATCCCGGTCTCAAGCAACAACGGCTGGCGCATCCGCATCGGCTCGTTCAAGTTCCCGCAGTGCGCGCAGGGCACGCCGACCCCGACGGAGACGAGCACCCCGCCGCCCGCTTCGCCGACGCAGACCCCCAATCCGGCGACGAACACCCCGACTGCGACGGTGACGCCGACGATCTGCCCGGTACAATTCGTGGACGTGCCGGTCGGCAGCACATTCTACGACTATGTGCGCTGCCTGGCCTGTCGCGGTATCGTCGGCGGTTACCCCTGCGGCGGTCCCGGCGAACCCTGCCCCGGCAACTACTATCGCCCGAACAACAATGTGACCCGTGGACAGGTCTCCAAGATTGTCTCCGAGTCGGCGGGCTTCACCGATCCGGTGCCGAGCACGCAGCAGACGTTCGAGGATGTCGCTCCCGGCAGCACCTTCGCCCTCTGGGTCGAGCGGCTGAGCACACGGGGGATCATCGGCGGCTATCCCTGCGGCGGGCCGTTCGAGCCGTGTGTGGCCCCGACCAACCGGCCCTACTTCCGCCCCAACAACAACGTGACCCGTGGGCAACTCTCCAAGATCACCAGCGGCGCGGCAGGTTGGACCGAAACGCCGACCGGCCAGACCTTTGAGGATGTGGCCGTGGGCAGCACGTTCTACCTCTACATCGAGCGGATGGCGAGCCGCGGGATCATCAGCGGCTACCCCTGCGGCGGCCCGTTCGAACCGTGCGTCGCGCCGACCAACCGCCCGTACTTCCGCCCGAACAACAACGCCACCCGTGGGCAGATGAGTAAGATTGCGGCTTCCGCCTTCTTCCCCAACTGCTCCACCCCGGCGGTGCGTCGTTAATCACCGGGGCTGGC
>JBBSAN010000230.1:0-9203 GCA_038252265.1 Chloroflexia bacterium | reverse complement strand
TGATCCGCGCTCTTTCTTTCGTCACAGACCACTGACCACTGACCACTGACCACTGACCACTGACCACTCACTGCTCACTGCTCACTGCTCGCAGCTCAGCCCTTCGTCCTGCGGTGCTGGGCCTGCGGTCCCTTGCACCGCAGCGCGGCAATCGGTATAATACAAGTAGAAAGCACCCGCGCGCGTAGCTCAGTGGATAGAGCGCCGCCGTCCTAAGGCGGGCGTCGGGGGTTCAAATCCCTCCGCGCGCACCCCGGTCCCCGGCCATACCACATTTGTGGTCGGGTAACGGTGGCCGCTTCCCCGGCGGCCTGGTGATCCTCCACCAGCCCCTTCGCTAAGGAGGTTTTGTAATGCAACTCACCCTCAGAACCGTAAACCGCAAACTGGCCCCTAATGAAGAAGAACTGATCCGCAAGAAAATTGACCGGCTCCGCCACCTGGATCAGGTCAGCGAGGCCGAGGTGGTCGTCTCCCAGGAACGCGCCAAGCGCGGCGACCTCCAGATCATCCAGTTGACCCTCCATGCCCACGGCACCTTGCTGCGCGCCGAAGAGAGCGACAGCGAGCTGAACACCGCCCTGGACGCCGCGCTGGCAAAGATCGATACCCGGCTGGAACGCTTCAAAGGCCGCTGGGTCCGCCGCCGCAAGAGTCACAGCGACCGCGATGCCCTGCCGGTGATCCTGGATGGGGTTGATACCACGGCAGGTGACGCGGCGGAAGAGGACGCCGACAACCGGGACGAGGTCCAACTGACGGTTCGGACCAAGCGCTTCGCGGTGCAACCGATGACCACCGAGGATGCCGTGGAGCAGATGGAATTGCTCGGCCACAACTTCTTTATCTACTGGGACGCCGAAGATAAGCGCTATGCGGTGGTCTACCGCCGCCACACCGGGGATTACGGCGTGCTCCAGCCGGAACTTACCAGCTAGCCCGCGTGCTTATCAGGGGATATGGGGGTTGGTTGACCGGGTGGGTCAGCCAACCCCCAATAGTTTAGGGAGGGGCAGATGGGTAAAGGTGGGATCGCACTAGGATTGCTTCTCCTGGCGCTGCTGCCGGGATGCGGGTTGGGTAGAAGCCAGCCACGCGGCACTCCGGTACCGACGGCGACACCTGCCGCCGCGCTGCTGCCCACTGTTGAGCAGGATGCTGCGATTTCATACGAAGAAATCCAGCGCGACGTCGATCATATCACCGGGCGCGACGTTGATCCCACTGCACCGGAGGTCGGGCCAGACGGCGTTGTGGATCAGCGGATCATGGCGAGGTTAGAGGTTTATAACCAGGCGCTGTCGGGCAAGAAAGCAGTCAACTGGCAGGGCTGGTATAAGGGTGCTGGCTCTTACGAGGATGATAAGCATCAACGCCGCTCTATAATAGACATTTGGATGAAAGATCCCCCCGTACCAGACGCCTGTTGCGCCCAGGTGAGCGTCTGGGGCATCACACCGGAGCAACAAGAAGCACTCCCGGCGATGAAGATAGGACAGCACATCCAGTTCAGCGGGACTATTGACCAGGCCAACTCTGGCGGGCAGGTAGAGATCCACGATGCCACCGTCCGCCTCCTCCCCTGATAATGAACCACTTGACCACCAGCACGGTACATAGACAGCAATAGGATCGTGTAGCCCCGGCGCGTTGGCACGCAACATGCCTGAGAGAAAGTGGGACTGCCGGGATGGGCAGTCCCGTTGCAAGCCAGCTTACAGACGGAAACTTAGATTCCCTCTATACTAAGAAACCGTGAGTCGGCCCCTTGCGTATTATATGCGGAGAGAAACAGACAGGATGACCGTGGATTTGCACGTACAATCACACACCTTTGACGCCGCCCCCGCGACCGCCCCGTGGAACGCGCTGCTGGTACAGAGCAGCAGCAATCTGATTTTCCTCACCCGCCCCTACCAGGAAGCCTGGTGGCGGGCGTTTGGCACGACCGACGACTGTTCCTGTTGTACCCCGCACATCCTGACCTTGTCGGAAGGAGACAACCTCGTGGGGTTGGCTCCTTTTTATTTAGCCGTCGTACATAGGGCCGACCAGGAAGAAGAGGAGGCGCGCCGCCCCGGTGTGCTGCGTGCCCAGGCGCGGGCCGCGGCGGCAGACGGGGGGTTGCCCGCACCAGCGGTGGGCGAGCGAGTGCTACGGCTGATCGGCGGAGTGGCCGTGACCGACTATCTGGACATTATCACCGCTCCCGCGCACCAGGAAGCGGTCTGGGAGGCCATCCTGGGCTACTGGGCCGCGCACGCCGCCGAGTGGGACGCGATTGACCTGCGCTCGTTGCCGCCCGAATCGCCCTCGCGCCGGATTGTGGCGCGGCTGGCGGCGGAACGCGGCTGGCAAAGCTGGAGCGCCGTCGAAGAGACGTGCCCGGCGCTGGCCCTGCCCGCCGACTGGGAAACCTACCTGGCCCGCCTGGGAAAGAAAGACCGCCACGAGTTGCGGCGCAAGCTGCGCAAGACCGAAGGTGCGCCCGTGCCGATCACCTGGCGGCTGGTTAACCAGGCAGCGGCGCTAGCGGAGGCGGTGGACACGTTCATCGCCCTCCACCAGCGCAGCAGCGCGGACAAGGCCGATTTTATGGACGCGCAAATGATCGCCTTCTTCCGCAGCCTGCCCGCCGTGCTAGGCGAAACCGGCTGGTTGGAAGTGGCCTTGCTGGAAGTGGCCGGGGAACCGGCGGCGGCCTACCTGTCGTTCCACTACGGGGGCCGCCTTTACCTGTACAACTCGGGCTATGATCCGCGCTTTGGCGAATGGAGCACCGGGGTGGTATTGCTGGCCCGCCGCATCCAGGCCGCCATCGAAGCGCGGGTGCCCTGTTTTGATTTCTTGCGGGGTGACGAGCGTTACAAGTATGACTTCGGCGGCGAAGATCACTTCGTCCACCGGGTGCTCGTCCGCCGCAGCGCAGCAATGAGCGATGAGCAATGAGCAATGAGTATGGAGGAAGTACGGCACTTTCTTCGCGTGCAAAGCTCATTGCTCATTGCTCATCGCTCATCGCCCATCGCCCATTCCTGATTGTGGAGGATACCAGGGTTTATGTGTAGAATCGCCATGTTGAGTGTCCATACCTGTCCGCTTGCCACCCTGGGCGGCAAAGAGACGGGTGGCATGAACGTCTATGTACGGGAGTTGAGCCGGGAACTGGGCCGCCAGGGCAAGCAGATCGATATTTTTACCCGTGCCCAGGACCCGACCATCGCTCCTGTCCGCAACCTCGCGCCGAACGTGCGGGTGATCCATATCCCGACCGGGCCGGTCGCGGCGATGGACAAGAACGCCATCGTCGGCTATCTGGACGAGTTCGTCGCCAACGTCGAAGCGTTTCGCCAGGCCGAAGAGATCACCTACCATCTGGTCCACGCCCACTACTGGCTGTCGGGCGTGGCCGGGCGGCAACTGGCCGACCTGTGGGGCGTGCCCCTGGTCGCTATGTTCCACACGCTGGGCAAGCTGAAAAATCAGGTAGTGAAAGCCGAGGCGGACCGCGACACGGACCAGCGCATCGCCCTGGAAGGGGTCGTGATGCAGGAGGCCGACAGGCTCGTCGCGGCGACTCCGCTGGAACGGGCACAGATGACCTGGCTCTATGGCGCGCCCCGCGACCGGATCACGGTCATCCCCTGCGGCGTGGACGGGCGGTTGTTCTACCCCCGCAACCAGCACGACGCTCACGCGCGGCAGGAGTTGCCCTGCGGGCGCTTGCTGCTCTTCGTGGGCCGGATCGAGCGGCTGAAGGGGATTGATACGCTGCTGGAAGCCGCCGCGCAACTGGTGGATGAGGGCGGGCACGACGATCTGCGCGTGCTGATCGTCGGTGGCGACATCGAGAGCAACCGCGCCGACAACCCGGAACTGCGCCGCGTCCAGGCGCTGACCAAAACTCTGGGCATTCAGGACCGGGTAGACTTCCTCGGCTCTCAACCGCAGGCCGAGCTACCCTACTTCTACTCCGCCGCCGACCTGACGATCATGCCGTCGCACTACGAGTCGTTCGGGATGGTGGCGCTGGAGTCGATGGCCTGTGGCACGCCGGTGATCGCCTCGCGGGTGGGCGGTCTGGCCTCGCTGGTGCGCGATGGGGAAACGGGCTATCTGGTGCCCGCCGAAGACCCGACCGAACTGGCCGCCCGGATCCGCACACTGCTAGCCGATGACGCGCTGCGCCTGCGCCTGGGGGCACAGGCCGCCGAGTATGCCCACCAGTATCGCTGGCCGCGCATCGCCGCCCAGGTGATCGACCTGTACGACACGATGATCCGCCACACCCAGCGCGAGTGCGCCTGCCCGGCGAGTGGGCAGTGACGGGTGGTCAGTGGTCGGTGGTCAGTGATCAGTGGTCAGTGGTCAGTGGGTAGTACGAATTTCAAGAGGGAACTGAGATACTCATGTCAAGCGATGTAGAAATTAACACTCCCAAATCCCAAATCCCAAATCCCAAATCCGATCTGCCCTTCCAGTTGCTCATCCTGGATGGGGACCATACGCTGTGGTGGCCGGTAGACGATATTTGTTGCTCCGATCGGACGGTGGATGACCGCGAGGGTTGGCCGCACTTTACCTATCGCGGCGACGCCGACGATCCCGACCTGATCCACCGCGAGGACGGGGTGCGCTTCCGCCTGACGCCGCACGCCCGCACGACCATCGAAGCCGTGACGGCAGCCGGCGGGGCGTGTGCGATAGCGAGCTTTAATTACCACGACAACATTGACCGGGCGCTGACGGCCTGGGGCCTGCGCCCGCATTTCGCCCAGATCGTGGCCCACTGGCACAGCCGCAAGGGCGAGATGCTGGCGGAGATCCTCGAAGCCGAAGCCGCGCGGGGGCACGCCGTCGCACCCGCCGATGTCCTGTTCGTGGACGATGATCCCTACGCGGGCAAGTATCGCCGCTACGCCGAAGATCTGGGGATGCGCTTCCTGCAAATGGGGGTGGATATCGTGGATCTAGGGGACGTGTTGGCGCGTGATGCGTGATGCGTGATGCGTGATGCGTGATGCGTATTGTGTCGTTCTGATCCCTGATCCCTGATCCCTGATCCCTTGTCACGCATCACGTTTCACGTTTCACGTTTCACGCGTCATCGCAGCAGCCACAGCACCGCCACCGCCCCGGCAGCCAGCCCGCCGCCCAGGTAGATCAGGCCGACCAGCCCGGCCCAGCGCCCATCCAGGGGCACGCCGGGGGCGAGGTCGGCCTGGCGCTGCACCAGCACGCGCCCGCCCTGGACGATCCCCACCAGGGCTACCGCCAGCAAAATCATCAGGGTTAGTAGTTGGACAAAGTTCATAGCTTTTAGGGGATAGGGAATAGGGGTGGGGGGTTGGTAGCGGGCCGCAAACACCAACCCCCCACCCCTATTCCCTATCCTCCGCTACTCCACGCGGCGGATGTGCGCGCCGATGGCCTGGAGGCGTTCTTCCAGGCGCTCATAGCCCCGGTCGATCTGGTTGATGTTCTGGACCGTGCTGCTGCCCTGGGCACAGAGAGCGGCCAGGATCAGGGCCATCCCGGCGCGGATATCGGGGCTGGTGATCTGGTCGCCATGCAACGGGGAGCGCCCGATCACCACCGCCCGGTGCGGATCGCAGAGCACAATCTGGGCACCCATCGACTGGAGACGGTCCACGAAGAAGAGGCGGCTCTCGAACATCTTCTCGAAGACCAACACCGTGCCCTCCGACTGCGTCGCCACCACCAGGGCGATACTCATCAGGTCGCTGGGGAAAGCGGGCCAGGGACCGTCATCGATCTTGAGGATGCCGCCGTGTGCGTCGTACTGCACGCGCAGGTCCTGGTCGCCAGGCACAAGAATATCGCGCCCCTGGACCTCGACCTGCACCCCTAGCCGCCCGAAGACCAGCCGGGTCATGCGCAAATGCTCCGGCACGGCATCACGGATCAACAGTTCGCTGCCGGTCACGGCGGCCAGGCCGATGAAGCTGCCCACCTCCATGTGGTCCGACATAATCCGGTAGTTGCCGCCGGTCAGGTGCGGTACCCCTTCGATGATCAGCGTGTTGCTGCCGATGCCGCTGATCTGCGCCCCCAGCGCGTTGAGGAAGTGGGCCAAGTCTTGCACATGCGGCTCCGAGGCGGCATTCAAGATCATGGTCGTCCCCTCGGCGGTCACCGATCCCAACAGCGCCTGCTCGGTGGCCGTCACGCTGGCCTCATCGAGAAAAATCTCGGTGCCCCGCAGCCGATCGGCGGTCATATGGTAGCCTGTGCGCTCCACCGCGATCTGCGCGCCCAGCGCCGCCAGGGCCAGCAGGTGGGTATCGTTGCGGCGGCGACCGATCGAGTCGCCGCCGGGCAGGCCCAGGTCGGCCTGCCCACAACGGGCCAGCAGCGGCCCGGCCAGCAGCAGCGAGGTGCGGATGCGGCGGCACAGGTCCGGGTCGAGCCGGGCCGCCTGGACCTCCCGTGCCCAGATGGTCACTTCGTGATCGCGCCGTTCGACCTCCGCGCCGACCGACACCAGCAGCTTGAGCATGGTGCGCACATCGTCGATTTCCGGGAGGTTGCGTAACGTGACCGGCTCGGCGCTCAGCAACGCCCCGGCCAGCATGGGCAGGGCGGCGTTCTTGTTGCCCGCAGGCCGGATTTCGCCCGCCAGCCGGTGGCCGCCTTCAATGACAAAACGATCCATGACTCCTCCAAGATGGGATGGGAAATAAGGGTGGGGAACGATGGGGAGGCCGTGGAAGTGCGTCGTTGCACCCGGCGATCACCGGTCAATGGTCAGGATGCGCCCACCTGACCGAACCCACAGATCAGGGGCACCGGGGACGGTGCCCCTCGCGGGCAGCGCCTCGAACGTGCCCGCTGCGTCTAATTGCGCTACATAGCTCAAGTGGTAGGTGCCTGCCGCCAGCGGTCCCAGCCAGAATCGGATCCGGCCCGCGCTCGCAGAGGAACTGAGCAGGACCGGCGCGGGGGTGCCCCCGGAAGGGGCCGGGGGGATGAACCGGATATCGGTCACCGCGCCCAATGCGCCCGGCAGCGCCTCGGTCAACTGGAAGCCCGGTACGTCCTGATTCAGCGTCAGGGTCAGGCTGACGTGCACCGTCGTCCCGACCCGCCCGCCACTACTCGGCGTGACCTCACGCAAGAGGCTGGCCGCGAGATCGGGGGCGTGGTCCCCGACGGGCGGGCGACCGGGTGCGCCCAGGAGCGCCGCCAGATGGAGGCTGTAATAGAGGGTGGCGTCGCCATCGGCCACCAGCCGCACCTGATTATCGCCGCTGTGCAGGGCGCTGCCCGGCACCAGCAGCCGCAACGTGCCGCCGCTGCCCCGTGGCCCCAGCACCACTTCTTTGATCAGTTGCCCGTTGACCAGCACCCGGTATTTGACGCTGGCTCCGCCAGCCGGGAGCGGGGCACGGGAAACCCAGGCCGCCAGTGCTTGTACGGCTGCTGCGGTAGTGTCTGGCATGGCCCAGGTCGCGCCCTGGCGGGTCGCCAGCAGCGCGGCGGCGACCCGCGCCGCGTCCTGCCCCGCTTGCCCCTCCGGGTCTACGGTCAGCAGGGCCTGCAAGCCTACCGCCAGGTCTAACGCCGTCGGGGGGGCTGCTGCCGCCGCTCCCGGCAGGGTGCCGCTCTCCGGGGCACCGGGGAGGGCCAGGCCGGGCAGCAGTGTGCGGGCTTCGGCGTGGGAGCCAAGCCCTTCCAGGGCCAGGGCCAGCCAGCCGCGCCCTGCCGGGGTCAGTTGCCCGCTGATGGCGATGAGCTGGCGGACCGCGTCACGGTCGGCACTGTTGTAGAGGCTGAGGACATAGAACGCTGCCGCCCGCCCATCGCCAGCTTCGGGGGTGATGATGGACAGGGCACCAGGGCCGGATGCGGGCGGGGCGACTGCCGTGCGTAGCCAGGCCACCCCACGGTCGCGGGTGCCGCGATCCACTGCCGGGACATCCACACTGCCGCCCCCGGCCTGTTCATCGGCCAGCAGCCAGAGCGCCTGAAGCACAGCGGTGGTGGTGCGGATATCACCGGCGCCGCCCGCCCAGACTCCCCAGGAGCCATCAGGGTTCTGCGCCCCATAGAGGTACTCCAGATCGAGCGCCTGAGCCGCGCTGAGATTATCGGGCAGGCTATCGGCGACGAGTTGGTTCAGGCGGACCAGGCGGCTTGCCAGAACCCCCACCGTCAGGCGCGCCGCGACGGCGGCGGGCGCGCCCTGTCCCACCCCCGCGTCCATCTGGGCGGTCAGACTGTCGGCCAGCACGCCGCCTAGCACCGGATCGATGCGCACATCGAGCGTGGCGGCAGCTGGGGTCGCCTCGGCGGGCAGGGGGAAGTGGAATGTCTCATCGCCCGCCAGCGTCCCGGCGTGGTATTGATCGTCGGTGCTGCCATAGGGGGCGACGACCAGCGTGGCCTCGCGGCGGCTGCGCCCGGCGGCGGCGGCCCCCGGTGGCCCCCATCCGGCCTCCAGCACCAGCCGCGCAGTTCCGGCCCCGGCGGCGACCACCGGCCATTCGAGCAGGCGCGTCTCCCCCGGTCCCAGCGTGAGCGAGACCAGCCCGGCCCCGTCAAACCGGAGCGCCGCGCCAGCGCTGGTCAGGCGTACATCGGCGCTGACCGTACCGGTGGTGGGGTTGCGGGCCACCGCCTGGAGCCGCAGGCTATCGCCCTGTACCAGCGCGGCGGGGGGCGTCCATTGCAGATCGAGGGTGGATTGCACAGTCAGCTCGGCGGTCGCTTGCCCGGTCAGGCCGCCCGGCACAAAACCCCAGGCGATGAGTTGCCACGCCCCGGCCTCGTCGGGCACCGGCAGGGTGACGCTGGCCTGCCCGCTGGCGTCGGTGACCAGCCCGGCGTTCCAATAGGCGGGGGGCGCGGCGGGCGCGGCGTGGGCTTCGTCAGCGGGGGGCACGTCGCCTCCCGGCCAGGTGCTCCCGGCCAGGATCGCTCCGGCAGGCGGGGCTGCCGGGGGCACACTCCCCGGCGGCACCAGGGCCAGCACCGCCTGCCCGGCCTGGGGCCGCCCGGCACTGTCGCGCAGCCGGACATGGATCAGGGTCGAATCGCCGGGGTGATAAGCCGCGCCGGGCTGGTCCAGTTGCAGATCGACAGCCAGCCGGGTCGCCGGGTCGGTGATCGCCAGGGGCAGATCGGTGCGCACCAGGCGGACCCCGTTCGCCCCGGTCACATAATGGAGGAAGGTGACCAGC
>JBBSAN010000229.1:0-9238 GCA_038252265.1 Chloroflexia bacterium | reverse complement strand
TCAGGGGAGATTGTGATTGTGGCCTCGGCACCACGGACCACCACGAAGATCCTTCGCTGCACTCAGGATGACAGCGGGGGTCGGCCAGCACCGAACGACTTTGCAACAGCCGTGATAGGTGAAACGTGATGCGTGAAACGTGATGCGTGCTGCGTGATGCGTGAGATCGATGAAATGCAAGAGGCCACGGCTGATAACCAGTCGCGGCCTCTATATCCTACGCTATACGCTATACGCTATACGCTATATACTCACGCATCACGCATCACGCCCTACCCCTGCAAGTCCGGGTCGTCCTCTTGCTGCGCTTCGATCTGCGCCGCCAGGTCTTCCAACCCATCACGCATCTCCTGGGGCATCCCCACCTGATCGGCCAGTTCGCTGAAGCGTTCCTCGCCCATCATCATCCGGGCGTTGAGCAGGCGCACCGTGTTGCCCTCGTCCTCATCCGGGTAGCGGTCGATGATCTGCTGATCGATCTCGCCTGCCGCCTGGCTGATCGCCTCCGATGCTTCGGGACTCATGCCCATGCGCTCGGCCAGGGCGGTGAAGTTCTCTTCCCCGATCACCAGCCGCACGCCCAGCAATTCCTGGAACATCTGCTGCGCCTGGCTCTCCTGGTCCTCCAGGCTGAGCAGGTCTTCCGTATCGTCCTCATCGTCCAGCTCGCCCGCGCCGTTGAGGCTCTGGCTGCTCGCCTGAGGGCGATAGGGCGTGCCGTCGGCCATCACCAGACCGCTCCCGCCGCCGCTGCTCCGCACCGGCTGGCCGCTGGCGGTGACCAGGCTGTCCAACGGGCGCGGTTGGATCGGCGTAGGCCCGGTGCCCCCTTCGGCCTGTCCCGCCGCTTCCTCAACAATGTCGAGCACTTCCTGCGGCAGGCCCAGCCGCTCCGCGATGGTGGTGAACTGCTCCGGCCCCATCTGCACCCGCAATTGCACCAACTGGCGCAGCATCTCCTGCGCCTCCTGCATGACGTTTTCGTCTTCTTGCATGTCTATGATTCCTCCTAAAAAATCGAGCGTACCCTAACCTGGGTACGCTCGAACCATTCCGTGCGTATCAAGGCACGCTCTACGGGCGGAGAGGGTGGGATTCGAACCCACGAGGGCTTGCGCCCTACCCGCTTTCCAGGCGAGCGCCATAGGCCAGACTAGGCGACCTCTCCTTACACGAATCGATTGCGCGCGATTGTCTTTTGCCCCAATTTGTATGGCGGAGAGGGTGGGATTCGAACCCACGAAGACCTTTCAGCCTTGCTCGTTTTCGAGACGAGTTCCTTCAACCGCTCGGACACCTCTCCATACAGAGAGAGCCGACCCGGACGGTCGGCTCTCTTTGGGCGAAGCCGATAGGACTCGAACCTACGACCTTTGGGTCCGCAACCCAACGCTCTATCCACTGAGCTACGGCTTCGTGCTCGCAGGGAACATTATACCAAACTCTGCCCCAGATTGCAAGGCTGATTCGCCCCCGCCGATGGCGCGACCTCACGCACCACGATCGGCATTCCCCTGGTCTACCCGGTAACCCGGCGACGGCTTGGTACGTACTATATTAAGAAGGGATAATGAAGCGATGGATGCTCAGCCGACCCATGACCCCGCGAACGCCGCGCCGCCCGCACCCCCGGCGGGAAAGCCCGCCCCAGTGCCCGTCGTCCTCCCCCGCTACACGCCGCTGATCCTGGCTCCGCGCCGCCGCGCCTCGCGCAATCCTGCCCCCCTGGAACCGACCTGGCCTACCAACACCGAATACTGGGCCCACTGGACCTACACCGACTGGGAATGGCTGGCTGCGGCCAAAGACGATCTGGATGAAGCTCGTCGCAACTATGAAAAAACCCGCCGCGTTCTACCAAGCATCATCGCTGCCGGTGTGGCTGTAGCAGTGTTGCTCTTGATACTGGCCTGGGCTACCAACGCACCGGCTGTAACGATATTCATCCCCCTGATCGGGAGCGTGTTGTGCGCGTTCGCTTGGATCAATGCCTGGAGTCAGTACCGCTGGGCAAAAGATCAATACCGTGCTGTGGACGAGGCACCACGGGAAGTCGCCATCGGCCCCTGGTGGATCTGGCAGAATGCGGAGGCCAAACCGCTCCTCCGCCTCCCCAACAGCCAGTTATGGGTCTGGCTCAACTCAGCAGCACCCATGCAACTGAATTTCACAATCAAAGAGCAACTCTGGTATCAACGCTATAGCTCGACTCGCTACATCACCGTGCTGGTGCCCCAGGGCCACGAAGCCGAGGCCGCCCAATTGGTCGAACGCTTCCAACGCGAGGTGATCTACAACCCCACCTCTGCCAACCCCCCGCGCCAGGAGCCGACCCCACCCCCGCTGTTCTCCCCCACCTACGCCCCGGCCATCACCCAGCACCTCCCCCCGCTGCCCCCGCTCCCCACGGAGATCGACACCCAGCGGTTCGACGGACCTCGCAAGGCAGAATAACGCAGCGCGAAAGACAAAGAAAGGGCGCGGCTGTTTTTTGACAGCCGCGCCCTTCAATGATTCCGTGCTTCTTTACTGCCTACTGCCTACTGCCTACTGCCTACTGCCTACTGCCTACTGCCTACTGCCTACTGCCTACTGCCTACTGCCTACTGCCTACTGCCTACTGCCTACTGCCTACTTGTAAAACGCATACTTGCAGTGCGGGGCACCCATCGCCGCGCATTCCACCTCGGTGACGCGCACCCGGCCCAGCAGATGCTTCGCCAGGCTGCTATAGAGCGCCTCCGCATCGGCGCAGACCGGCGTCTTTGCATCGTGGATATGGGTGCAAACCAGGCACCGATCCGCGGTCATATAGTACGCTTCGGCATCCTCGGTGATCGTCTGGCGCGCCCAGCCTCGCCCCACCATTGCCGCCAGCGCATGGACGAACCAGCCCAACTGCTGCTCCTCCTGCACCATGGCGATCCCGCTCACCAGCGGGCGGGCCATTTCCGATTGCAGCACCCGTGGGGCCAGCAACAACCCATAGTTGAGCAAGAACAGCCGGGTCAGCGATTCGCCCAGCATCGTGTACACGGTGCCGAACAACTGGGTCAGTTCCTCCTCCGTCCCGGTGGGCCGCCAGCTATCTGCAGGCAGCTCGTACAGGTAATGCTTCAATCCGGCCTTGAGCATCAGCCGTTCATACTGCACCCCGCTGACATCTTTCACCGCCTGGAGCATCATCCGCATCGTGTTGCCCGGCATGGTCCGCCCCGCCAGCACCGCGCCTGCCCCATCCGAAGCCGGGTGCAGGCTGCTTGTTAATCCCGTAATCACTACACGCCCATCCTCTCTCATACGCTAGACACCGGGGCGATTCGCTGCACGCTCCATTAACTAGCAATCCATAGCCCAACGAAAATTGGTCTGTACTTATTATACCCCCCGCGCCCGCAAGATGCGCCCCCTGCGGGGGGTACAATCCTCCTACAGGGCCCCGTACGATCGGCCCAGGACCAGGTCCCGAAAAGTGGGGACCAGGAGCCGGATCGCGCCGGTGGTCCGGCCCCCCGCCAGGACCGATCCGGATGGGAGCAGATGGGGATCCCCGTATTTACAGACATAGTAGAAAAGTGATATTATAGGACACAAGCCAGGTTAGAGAGAATCGGGGATGGAGGTAGGCTAGATAATGTAATGTAAGGAGGGGGACGAAGACAAACGATTAGTGTTTTGCAGCACGTCGTTGTAGTACCTTGGTGTGCCGGGCAGGGCCAATGCCGGGCATACTCCACCAGAGAGGGAATTGACTAGATGAAGCTTAAAAGCGCTGATCATTTTCGCGCAACGGCCCGCAGTCCACTGCTGTCGTTGCTGCTCACCCTGGTCCTTGTGGTCCCAACCATCACTGGAGGGCAGCGCGCAGCCGACCCCGCCCTCACCAACGGGGGGCCGAGTGCGACGGCACAAATCGCGCAGGCCCGCAGCGATGCCAGCCTGCCGTTTGAAGCCAACCTGGGACAGACCGATGCCCGCGTGCGCTATATGGCGCGGGGGAACCAATATGCGGTCTATCTCACCGACAGCGGAGCGGTGGTGTCCTACGAAAAGGGCATAGCCGCACAGGCCAGCGCATCAAGCGGGCCGGACGGGGTCGCGCTGCACTTCGGACTGGTCGGCGGCCAGCAGGCCGCGCCGGTGGCCGAGCAACCCCTGGCGGCCAAGACCAACTACTTTATCGGGAACGATCCGAGCCACTGGCAGAGCAACGTGCCGAATTACGGGCGCGTGACCTACCACAACGTCTATCCCGGCATTGACATGGCCTATTATGGCACCGGCGGCGCGCTGGAGTATGATCTGGTGGTCGCGGCGGGAGCCAACCCCCAGGCGATCCGCCTGAGCATCACCGGGGCCGATGCCCTCCGCCTGGACGGCCAGGACCTCGTGCTACAGACCGCCCTGGGCGAGATTCGCTCCAAAGCCCCCACCGTCTATCAAGAAGGGGCCGGGGGGCGCGAGGCGGTCGCGGGCGCGTATACCCTGCTGAGTACGCACGAAATCGGGTTCTCGCTGGGCAAGTACGACGCCAGCCGCCCGCTGGTCATCGACCCGCTGATCTGGTCGTCCTATATCGGCGGCGACCCCGATATCAACCCGCCCCGTGATGAGCATGGCGGCGACTGGGGCATCGACCTGACGAGCGACGCTGCCGGCAACGTCTACCTCGGCGGCACGACCGACTCGTATAACTTCCCCACCACGGTCGGCGCGTTCCAGCGCACCATCCACAACTTCTATGTCTCCTTCGTCGCCAAAGTCAGCACCGACGGGACCACCCTGATCTGGTCCACCCTGATCGGCGGCACCGAGGATTTCGTGCCGCCCACGACCACCGCCGAGCGGAATAGTGTCCACGGCATCGC
This sequence comes from Chloroflexia bacterium, assembly GCA_038252265.1. Classification (GTDB taxonomy): domain Bacteria; phylum Chloroflexota; class Chloroflexia; order QHBQ01; family JAICKM01; genus JBBSAN01. The sequence continues at coordinate 4,370 of JBBSAN010000229.1, read as the reverse complement.
CCTGGACGCCGCGGGCAACGTCTGGACGGCGGGCTTCAGCAAGTCGGCCACCTATCCGACCACGGCCAATGCCCGGCAACTGACCAACAGCGGCGGGTACGACGCGGTGATCACCGCGCTGAACCCGACCGGCACCGCCCTCATCTACTCCACCTATCTGGGCGGGAGCAGCGACGATTGGGGTTACAGCATCGCCCTGGACCCCACGAACAAAGTCTACGTCACCGGGGCCACCAACAGCGACAACTTCCCCACCGTCCAGGGTTCGTACCACACTACCCAGTATGGCGGGTACGATGCCTTTGTGAGCAAGCTAGATCCCACCCTGCCTGCCGCGTCGCAGTTGATCTATTCAACCTACCTGGGCAGCACGAGCGGGGATATGATCGCCCGCAACCCCGACCTGCTCTACGGCAACAATCCCGCCGACAGCTACTACCGCTCGGGCGGGATTAAAGTGGACGCCGCCGGGAACGCCTACGTCACGGGCTACACCACCGGCACCAACTTCCCGGTCGTCAACGCCTACCAGGCTGCCCGCGCCGGTAGGTCCGACGCTTTCCTGAGCAAGCTCAACCCCGCCGGCAGCGCCCTGCTCTACTCGACCTACCTGGGCACCGCCGGGGATACCACGGGCGAGGTCCTGGTGCTGGACAGCGCCAACAACGCGATCATCGGGGGCCGCACCCAAGGGGTGCCCACCACCGCCGGGGCCTACCAGACCGCCTTCGGTGGGGACACCGACGGGTTTGTCGCCAAGATCAACACGACCCTCTCCGGGGCGGCCTCGTTGCTCTTCTCGACCTACCTGGGCGGCCCGAACGAAGATGTGACGTTCGGCCTGGCCGTCAACAGTGGCGGCTATATCTTCGTCTCGGGCACGGCATCGGATGGCTTCCCCACCACGCCGGGTTCCGTGCAGCCGGTCAATGCGGGCGGCCCGCTCGATACCTTCCTTGCGCAATTGAACCCTACCGCGACGACCCTGGTCTATTCCACCTTCCTGGGTGGGCCAGAGGATGACTGGGGCACCGGGCTGGCCCTGGACGGCAATGATTGCGCCTATGTCACCGGCTCCACGGTCCCTTCCGTCTTACCACCCCAGCCCCAGCCCCCCGGCTCGTTCGGGTTCCCGACCACTGCCGGGGTGTTCCAGCGCTTCCCCGGCCAGAACAATGGCGGCCCGGGCGGTGGCAAGATGGAAGGGATCATCTATAAGCTTTGCGTACCGCCGACCGCCGCGCAGGTGAGCAACCTGGCCGCGGCCCCGGCCCGCGAGGGCGGCGTGGACGTGCAGTGGACCAGCGCCACCGAGCTGGATCACCTGGGCTTCAACGTCCTGCGCGCACCCACGGCCAAAGGCCCGTTCGCGGCGGTCAACGCCGCCCTGATCCGCAAGGACACCACCAGCACCGGCGGCGGCACCTACCGCTTCCACGATGCGGGCGGCAGCACGGCCAACTGGTACCGGATCGAGGCGGTCGATACCCACAACACGATGCAACGCTTCGCGGTGTTCGCGGTCGGCAAGACGCTTCCGGCGCTGCCCGCCAGCCCGGACCCGGCCCAGGTGACCGCCGAAGGGGCGAGCCTGGCCGCCGCCAACGCCAAGGCGCTGGCCGTGGCCCCGCATGGCCCGCTGACCACCACGCCGTACAAGCTGATGGTGAATCGCTCCGGCGTGACCCGCGTCACCTACGAACAGCTTCAGGCGGCGGGCGTGCCCCTCACCGGGGTAGACGCCAACCGGCTGCGGCTGACCAGCGGCCCCGCTACGGCGCGCGCCGAGGTGCCCCTGGCGATGCACCTGGCAACGCCAGGCAAGTTCGTCGCGGGTGACTCGTTCGACTTTATCGCAGCAGCAGCACCCAGCCAGAGCGGCGACGCCCGCGCCTACTACCTGGATGTGGCAAACAGCTCGGTGGCCCGGATGCGCGCAGACGGCAGCGCCGACACCCACCCGCCCTATGCCACCAGCTTCGCCAGCACGCTCCACCTGGAAGAGAACCGGCTCTACTGGCAGCAGGCCCCCGACATGGGTGCCCCGCAGCCCGAAGGCCCCTGGTACTGGACCGCCGCGCTCGACACCTACGACGGCGTGGCAACCCTCCAGGTGCCCGACGTGACCGCAGGCGCGGCCAGCCTGACCCTGCGCTTCCAGGGCTTCACCAGCGACGCGGCGGTGCTGAATGACCACCATGTGCAGGCCAGCCTGAACGGCATAACCCTGGGCGACTGGCGCTGGAGCGGGCGCACCCCGCAGCAGCAAACCGTCACCATCCCGGCGGGTGCCCTCCTCAACGGCGCGAACGCGCTGCGCCTCCATGTGGTGGGCGACAGTGGTGCGGCGCATGATGGCGTCTATCTGGTGAGCGCCGATGTGCAATACACCCGCCTGCTCCGCGCCTCGGCTAACACCCTGGCCCTCTCGGCAGCAGGGGGCAGCGCCGTGGCGATCCCCTACCTGAGCAACGGGGCGGTGCTGTACGATGTGACCAACCCGGCGGCTCCGGTGGCGCTGGCAACGCGCATGAGCGGGAATACCCTGTTCGCCCAGGTGCCCGGCGCGGGCACCCATCAGCTTCTGGCGGCAGCCCCCGCCGGGCTGATCGCCGCGACCAGCATCAACCCGGTCGTGAGCGATAACCTCCGCAGCGGCGGGGCCGACTATGTGGTGATCGCTGCCGACAGCCTGCTCACGGCAGGCCAGCAGCTAGCCGCGCTGCACAGCGCCGACGGGCTGCGTACCCGCGTGGTGCCGGTCAGCGCCATCTATGACCAGTTTGGCACCGGTGCCCCCGATCCCGCCGCCCTCGCGGCCTTCCTGACCCTGAGCCACCGCGACTGGTCGCCCGCGCCGCGCTACGCCGCCCTGCTGGGCAGTGCCAGCTTTGACGCGCACAACTACCTCAACGGGGCCAACCCCGATCTCCTGCCCACCGGCTATATCACCACCGCCTATGCCGGGCGCGCCGCCTCAGACAGCAGCCTGGCCCTGCCGCAAGGGCGGCAGGCCACGCCAGGCGGCATCCTCCGCCCGGTGCTGGCGCTGGGGCGCCTCCCGGCCCGTAGCCCTGCCGAGGCAGCGGCGCTGATCGCCAAACTCCAGGCCTACCATACCACCACCCACACCTGGACCACCGCGATCGGGCTGGTCGCCGATGCGGGCGATCTGGGTGACTTCGACCGGGCCAGCGAAGCCCTGAGCACGCACCTGGGCAGCACCACGGTGGAACGGGTCTATGAAAGCCACTATGGCAGCGGCACCACAACCCAGATCCTCGCCAACCTCAACAGCGGGCGCGCCCTGCTCAACTACTACGGGCATGGCAGCCTCGATCAGTGGAGCGCGGGCAACATCTTCAACACCAACCTGGTGAGCCAGGTCAACAACACCGGCCACGAAGCGTTCGTGACCGCGATCACCTGCTTCAACGGTGACTATAGCTGGGGAACAACCAGCCTGGTCACCGCGCTGGTGCTGAAATCCAGCGGCGGGGCGATTGGCGGGCTGAGCGGCACGGCGATCAGCAATCCCAGCGGGCAACACCAGCTCAACGAAGCGTTCTACAGCGCGGTGTTGCGCGGGGTGCCGGTGGGTGAGGCATTGCGGGAGGGCTACGCCGCCACAGCAGATCCCGACGTGATCCTGCAATTCCAGCTGATCGGTGATCCCGCCCTGGGGCTTGACGTGCGCCGGTAGGCTCCGGCACCGAGGCATCCGCCACCACCGGTGGGGGGCGGGGCAGTGAGGCCAACTCACCGCCCCGCCCCACCCCACCCTACCGCTTACGAGGGAGCTGTATGACCACGTTAAAGTCTCTGTTCCGCGTACTGGGGCCACTGGCCCTGTTGCTCGCCGTCGGTTTTGGATCGACGCAGGCGACCGCTGCTTCCCGCCCGGCGCGGGACCCGTCCGCCCGCCCGGCCTCGGTCGGCGCGCCGAGCACGGGGGCACGGCGCGTCCCGCTGGCCCTGACGCCTACGGCCACGCAGACGTTCAGCCCGACCCCCACCCGGACCCCCACCCCGCTGCCGACCAACACGCCGACGGCGACGCCGCCACCGACCAATACGCCGTCGCCCACCAACACACCGACGGACACACCCACCAACACGCCCACCAACACACCCACCAACACACCGACGAATACGCCGACCAACACGCCGGTGCCCACCCGACCACCCCTCGCCACCGATCCCCCGGTGCCCCCGGTGCCGAGCAATACCCCGGTACCCCCCGGCCCGACCAACACGCCGGGGCCCCCCACCCAGACCCCCACGCCCCAGCCGCCGGGGACGAGCACTACCCCGGAGCCCCCGGGCCCGACCAACACGCCGGGCGGCACGACCGAGACCCCCGTGGCCCG
>JBBSAN010000228.1:0-9246 GCA_038252265.1 Chloroflexia bacterium | reverse complement strand
GGGAGCCACCGGATACGGTCCAGTCTCGCGGCTGCTCAAGAGCCAGGGGGAGCGATCTTAGCTACGCGGTCAATGCCGACGAGGGTCCGTGCGCTCTCACCCTGACCTTGAACTGCTTGCTCTTATTATACGAGGGTCTGTGAGCGACTGCCAGGTTGTACCATCCCAATAAGTCGCCTGCGCGGGTACCCAATCATTGGGATAGAAGGCACCGCCGACAAGCCAGAGATGGTTAGGGAAGCCGACGGCACTTGCTCGGATCGAATATACCCGCACCAAGTCTGGTATTGTCGTCCAGTGCAGGCCGTCCCAATGGGTATAGCCGCTCCCGGAGTTCCAGTCGCGGGCAACCCAAATATCGTTAGGACCGCCCGCCTGTAGCCAACCGTCCACAAAGCCGGGGAGTGACACACTCCAGGTGCTACCGTTCCAGTGCAGCACGCCCTGGTCACGGCTGATTACCCACGCATCGTTGGCAGAAGTGGACGCAAAGGACCCGTTAAGGTTGGCGGTGAGCCGAACCGCCCAGGCGGTTCCGTTCCAGAACAGCACGTTGGTCCGGTCGGGAGCTTCCGCACTCAAGGCCCAGGCGTGCGCCGGGTTGACCGCAACGACCTGCCACGGATAGCCGCCCGTGTCCGGCGTGGGCACCGGTGCCCAGAGCAGGCAGGAGGTGGGGACGCCAGGAGTCTTCTCGTTCCCGGCAGACGCCGCCTGGGTCACATAGGCGGTGAGGGCCAGCATCGCACAGCCAAGTACAGCCAGCAACAGGATACGGTGTAGATGGCGCATCGGTATCGCTCCTTCGGTGGGTTATGAATAGTGAGACGGCACAGCACGAAAATGATAATCTCTGATCTCTATTATATACAACGATTGTAGAAGCTATAGTTTACAATGGTCATCGATCAGTTAATCACTTCCGCAATACTGAGTATATGCAACGAGGCAGCCAGCATCCATACACCACCCATCCCCTCGTTAATCAGCCTTCCGACGGATAGACTCAACCCGTACCAGGGCAGTATACTAGGGGAAGTGCAGCGGGCGGCTAACCACCCATACTGCCGGTGTGATTCATTTTCCCAGAGCTTTCAAGGAGACGTACCATGACAACTTCTACCCTTCCTATCGTCCGGCGCAACACAACTGCGACTCGCAGTGAGGTGCGCCGCTAAGGGGTACGCCTCGTAGCGGTACGCTGACGATACGGCTGGTGTAGATCTGCGGCGGGCAGTGCCCGTTCCGCCGGTATTGCCATCTCGTATCCCATCGGCCACGGGCGCGCTCCTGCCCGTGGCCGTGCTATATCCCGGCCACGGCGATCCGTGGCTTTTTTGATGGACTTTTGAAGGAGCGCATATGAATTGGAGTGTGCCTTTCGCGGACTATCGCGGCTTGCTCGGCACCTATCTGCGGCCCCAGCGTGGGCGCGTCGCCCTGCTGGCGGCGCTGCTCGCGGGTAGCATCGGCCTGCAACTACTCAATCCCCAGATTCTCCGCAGCTTTATTGATGCCACCCAGACACGAGGGGCGACCGACCCATTGTTCGTGGCCGCGCTCGGCTTTCTCGGCGTCGGGGTGACACAGCGGATCATTGCCCTCGCCACCTCCTATGTCAGCATGAACGTCGGCTGGGCGGCCACCAACGCTCTCCGCGCCGACCTGACCCTCCATTGCCTGCGGCTCGACATGCCTTTCCACAAGACGCACACCCCCGGCGAATTGATCGAGCGGGTGGACGGCGATGTGGCGCTGCTGGCCCGGTTCTTCTCCCAGTTCGTCATCCGGGCGGTGGGCAACACGCTGCTGGTGCTCGGCATCCTCTTTCTGATGTTCCGCGAGGACTGGCGGGCCGGGCTGGCCCTCACCGTCTACACGTTGATCGTCGTCGGTGCCCTGGCGGCGCTGCAAAACTTCGGCGTGCGCCGCTTCACGGCGTCACGCCAGGCCGATGCCGAGATGTTCGGCTTCCTCGAAGAGCGGTTTGCCGGAACCGAAGACATTCGCGGGGTCGGAGCCGAGGGATATGTCCTCCAACGGCTCACCGGGTTGATGCGAACGGTAACGCACACCTCCCGGCAAGGGGCGATGGCCGGGAGCCTGGGCTACGTGGTGACCAACTTCCTGTTCACCACCGGCTATGGACTGGGGCTAGCGCTGGGGGCGATCCTCTATCAGCAAGGCAATGTCACGATCGGTACCGCCTTCCTGATTGTCTACTATGTCGGGATGCTGGCCGACCCGCTGGAGAACATTCGCGGGCAGGCACACGACCTGCAACGGGCCACCAGCGGCATCACCCGCATCCGCGAGTTGTTCCGCCTGCGCCCCCTGGTGCAAGAAACCGCCCAAACGCCCCTCCCCGCCGGGGCGCTGGCGGTGACTTTCGACAGCGTATCATTTGCCTACAACGACGGTCCGCCGCCGCCGAACGGGGCCGACACCACCCCGCCGGAGGAGGGCGACGGCCCCGATCTTGTGCTCCATGATGTCGCGTTCGCTCTGCCACCGGGGCGGGTGCTGGGGGTGCTGGGGCGCACCGGCAGCGGTAAGACAACGATCACCCGCCTCCTCTTCCGCCTCTATGACCCGACCGAAGGCCAGATCCGCCTGGGCGGGGTGGACATGCGCGACACAGGGTTCGCCGACCTGCGGGCGCGGGTCGGCATGGTCACGCAGGACGTGCAATTGTTCCAGGCCAGCGTCCGCGACAATCTCACCTTCTTCAACAGCCGGATCGATGACACCCGCCTGGATCACGCTCTGGCCGAGTTGGACCTGGGCGACTGGGTGGCGGCAATGCCCGACGGGCTGAACACCCGGCTGGCGAGCGGCGGCGGCAGCATGTCGGCGGGCGAGGCGCAACTGCTGGCCTTCACCCGCGTGCTGCTCAAAGATCCGGGGTTGATCATCCTCGACGAAGCGGCCTCGCGGCTCGACCCGGTAACCGAGGGGCAGATGGAACGGGCGGTAGATCGCCTGTTGGAAGGCCGCACCGGCATCATCATCGCCCACCGGCTCCATACCGTGGGCCGGGCCGACGACATTTTGATCCTGGAGGAGGGGCGGGTGGTGGAATATGGCCCGCGGATGCAGTTGGCCGCCGACCCGACCTCGCGGTTCTATCACCTGCTGCAAACCGGGCTAGAGGAGGCGCTGGCATGATCACGCCTGCCGAACCACCCAAACCGGCCCGGATCATGGGCACCCCGGCGTTTAACTGGCACCTGATCCGCTATGCCACCGGTCCCTTCGCCCTCCACGCTGTCTGCCAGATTTTCTACCTGGGGTCAATGGCGCTGCCGGGGCTGGTGGAAAAAGCGGTGTTCGACACCATCACCGGGGCCGCACCGGTCGCCATCAGCCTCTGGGCGCTGATCGCCCTCTACGTCTCAGTTGGGGCGGCCCGGCTCGTCTCGACCTACGTCGAAACGTGGGCCGGGATGACCTTCCGCTGCACAGTCGGGGCGCTACTGCGGCGCAATCTGCTGGCGAGCCTCCTGCGTCGCCCCGGCGCACTGGTCCCGCCGGTCTCGCCCGGCGAGGCGGTCAATCGCTACCGCAACGACGTGGGCGAGGTGGGCGATTTTCCGACCTGGCTGCCCGATGTGGCCGGGACCGTCCTCGCCTTCGTCATCGCTGTGGGCGTCATGGCGAGTATCAATCTGCCGGTCACGCTGATCGTCTTCGTCCCGCTGGCCGGGGTGGCGATCATCAGCCGCCTGACCTGGGCACGGTTGCACCGCCACTATGCCCAGGCGGGCCGCGCCGCCGACGCCGTGACCGGCTTCCTGGGCGAACTATTCGGCGCGGTCCAGGCGGTCAAGATCGCGCACGCCGAGCCGGAAGCCGTCGCCCATCTCGCCACGCTCAATGCCACGCGGGGGAAGCTAGAGGTCAGCGTGGGCTTGATGCGCGAGAGTTTCGCCTCGGTCCACGGCACCGCCGCCACCTTCGGCGTCGGGGTCATGCTGCTGCTGGTGGGCCAGGCGATGCAGACGGGCACCTTCACCGTGGGCGACTTCGCCCTGTTCACCTACTACCTGACCTTCACCACCGATCTGCCCGGCTACCTGGGCACGTTCTTTGGCGACTACAAGCAGCAGGAAGTGTCGATCACCCGCCTGACCGAACTGGTCCCCGACGAACCGCCCGAAGTGCTGGTCGAGGCCCATCCGGTCTACATGGCTGGCGGCGAACCCCCCGTGCCGGTGCCGATCAAAACCGCCGCCGACCGGCTCCATACGCTCGATGTGCGCGGGCTGACCTATCACCATCCCGGCACGACGCACGGTATCTGCGGGGTGGATCTGCACCTGGAATCCGGCCAGTTCGTGGTCATCACCGGGCGGATCGGCGCGGGCAAGTCCACGTTGCTACGGGCGCTGCTCGGCCTGCTGCCCCGCGACGGCGGCGAAGTGCGCTGGAACGGCACCGTCGTGCCCGACCTGGCCGCCTGGTTCCGTCCGCCGCGCTGTGCCTACACCCCCCAGGTGCCGCGCCTGTTCAGCGATCCCTTGCGCGACAACGTCCTGCTGGGGTTGCCGGAAACAGGCGTGGATCTTCCCGCCGCTCTCCACCGCGCTGTGCTGGAACCGGACGTGGCCTTGCTCAGCGAGGGGCTGGCGACGCGGGTGGGGCCGCGCGGGGTGCGGCTATCGGGCGGGCAGGTGCAGCGCGCCGCCGCCGCCCGCATGTTCGTGCGCGAACCCGAACTGCTCGTCTGTGATGACCTCTCCAGCGCGCTAGACGTGGAGACAGAGCGGCTGCTGTGGGAACGGGTGCTGGGGACCGGGGGGACCGGCCCCCGCCCCACCTGCCTGGTCGTCTCGCACCGCCGCGCCGCTCTCCACCGCGCCGATCACATCATCGTCCTGCAAGACGGCCACGTCGAAGCACAAGGCACGCTCGACACCCTCCTCGCCACCTCCGCCGAAATGCAGCGCCTGTGGGCGGGAGAACGGGAAACGTGAGGCGTGAGGCGTGATGCGTGAAACGTGATAAAGGGTCATCCTGAGCAAAATTCAGGATAACCCTTCATATTTACGCAATACGCAATACGCAAATACGCAATACGCAATACGCAATACGCAATACGCAATACGCATCACGCATCACGCATTAATGCGGGCAGCCCTGCGCCAGCAGCGTGTTCAAGTCGGGGTTGGCCGGGGCGGCCTGAAGCACGCCCTTGTACACCCGCCAGAGGACGGCATTGGGGTCGGGCGAGATGCCGTCGTTGGTGCGCCGCACGGTATAGCAGCCGTAAAAGGTCTGGATACTGTTGTCGCTCTGCCGGGCGATCAGCACCGTCGGCACGTCGCTAAAGATGCTGCCCGCCGCTCCTTGCGTGACCGGCTTGCCAAGGTTCAGCACCACCGAAGCGGTGGTGGCGTAGCCCTGCGCGAACGCCTGGTAGGGGCCGGAGCCGTTCGGCGGGGCGGCAGTGTGGTTCTCCCAGTAGTTGTAGGCCCGCTGGAAATCGCGGCGGTTGATCGCGTTGTAGTAGGACTGGAGCAGCCCCACATCCGTCGTGCGGTCCTCGTAAGCGGGGGGCAGGGGGATGTTGCCGCCGCTGGCAGGCTGGGCCGCCGGGTTGCTGCCGTTGGGATAGCGGCCATTCAGTTCATAGGTGCCCAACTGGGTCAGCAGCACATCATAGGGCGGGGCGTTCTCCGGGTGATGCTCGAAGACGGCCCGCTCGAAATACTGCACGGTGTAGGGCTTGCCGTTCAGCTTGTTGGTTTCCACGAACTCCTCGGTCAGGGGATAGCCCTGCTGGGCCAGCCCGCCATGCTCCGTCCAATACTTGAGGAACACGCCGGAGACCCAGTGCTGGGTTTCGGGGAAATAGCGACTCGCCACATCGGCAGCGGGCCGGGCGGCGATATACGGGGCCGTGGCAAAAACCCCCAGGCCTGCCAGGGCCAGCAAACTTACGACTAATATACGCTTCAACATGCGTCCTAATCCTCCATTATGATAGTTGGCCGGTAGCGACAGTGGTGCGCCCGGAACCCCGTGTGAGCAGCGGGGCGCGACATCGATCCGCAGCAGCAATCGTACCAAGCGCACACAAGCCAGAAGGAGTCTTCTGGCTTGTGTGCGCTATATGATTAAGACGTATGATAGGTGCGATAAGTTCCGCCGCGCCGCCGGGTTAGTGCGTGGGCACCGGCGGTCCGGTGGGGGCTTCACCAGATACGGGGGGCCCCGCAGAAGCCTCACCGGGTTTCCAGGCTTCGGAAGGCGAGGTGTAGCGGGCAGGCCAGCCGGGCAGGAGCGTCGCCAGCAGGGTCGCCATGATCGCGACCACGAGCGTGGCGGTGTAGGCGTGGTCCAGGCCGATGATGTACTGATCCTGGAACTTCTGGAGCGCGGCCAGGATGATCGGCTGGATCTGCGCCGGGGCCTGCGACAGGTCGGGGATACCACCTTTGTCAAGCTGGCCCTGGAACTGCTTCATCCCTGCTTCAAGGGCGGTCCGCGCAGCGGGCGGCAGGGTGGCCGGGTCGGGCAGGTTCTTGCGGATCTCGTCCCCGATGTTGATCGTAATCGCGCTGGTCAGGATCGTTGCCAGCACGGCCACGCCGATCGACTGGATCGTCTGGCGGGTGGCGTTGACCAGCGAAGTGGCGCGGGCGGTCAGGCGGCCCGGCACATCACTGAGCGCGGCGACAAGCGAGTTCTGGATGACCAGGCCGAAACCGACCCCGCGGACGATGAGCAGGAAGGTGATCCAGTTCAGGTCGGTGTTAAGCTGGAGGTCGCGCAACTGCCAGGTGTTGAAAGCGATCAGGCCGAAGCCCACCACCAGCGGCAGCCGGGGACCGAGTTTGTCGGCAAGCTTCCCGGCCAGGGGGGTGACGATACCCGAGGTGATCGCCAGCGGCAGGAGGAACAGGCCGGTATCGAACGCGCTCTTGCCGCGCAAGATCTGGAGGTAGAGTGGCAAGAGGAACTCGGCCCCGAACAGGGCAATGATGCCAACCCAGCCGACGATGTTGGCGACGCTGAAGGTGCGAATCTTAAACAGGCGCAGATCGAGCAGCGGCTCTTTGTTCCGTAACTCGGCCACCACGAAGAGCGCCAGGGCCGCGATGCCGATGGCGAAAGCGGTCAGCGTTTGCGGGTCGGTCCAGCCGCCGCCACCCTGCTGCCCGGCGATAGACGCGCCGTAGAGGATCGAGCCAAAGCCGACGGTAGAGAGCAGGATGCCCAGGTAGTCGGCCTTCAGCGGGCGGTCGCTCTTGCGGTCGCGGAGGAAAGCCGAGGCCAGCGCAATACCGATGATCCCGATCGGTATGTTGACGAAGAAAATCCACGAGAGCAGATTGTGGTCAACCAGCCAGCCGCCCAGTAGCGGCCCGGTGGCCGGGGCAAAGACGAGCGCGATCCCGAAGATGCCCAGCGCCACGCCCCGCTCCTTCGGCGGGAAGGCCCCGAACAGCATCGCCGTGCCCAACGGCAGCCCCAGACCGCCGCCGATCCCCTGGATCGCCCGCGCGGCGACGAGGAAGGTCAGGTTGGTACTTTCCAGGATCGCCACCCCACAGAGCGTCGAGCCGATCACAAAGAGCGCCAGGGCACCCACATAAATTTTCTTGATCCCGAACTTCTCGCCCAGGAAGCCCGATAGCGGCGTGGCGATGCCCAGCGCCAGCGTATAGAGGCTGATCACCCACTGGGCTTCGTTGGTAGAGACGCTGTATTGCTGTTGCAACGTCTTCAACGCCACATTGACGACCGTTGTATCGAGAATGACCACAAAGAGGCCGAAGACCACCGAGGCCAGCACCTTCCATTTGTAGGTCGGGTCGTCAGTAGTCGGGGCAAACACGTTTTGCATGGGCGGCCTGCCGCCGGGTGGCCCACCAGCGGGTGGCCCGGCGCTATTGCGCCCTTTAGCTTGTTCTGAACTCACGGGTAAAAACCTCCTAAATAAATTTAATCAACGCTGGGACCTGCCGAGTGAGCGGCAGCAGGCGGGTGGGGCACCCCGGCCCCCTCTAAAAAGAGTCGGATAAATTGCCGAGCCAGGGCGTCCTGGCTCCCGGTGGGGTCATCCGGGTCGGTGCGCCCGACAAAGGCATCGAGCACCAAGAACCAGACGCGGGCCAGGAACACCGGGTCCTCCACCCGCAACTCGCCCGCCACGATCCCGGCGCGCATGACCGCCTGCAAGGGATGCATCATGTGCTGCTGGAGCGCGGCATCCACCCGCGCCTGCTCCTCGGCGCTGAGATGGACGGCCACATCGCGCATCATCGTGTCCATATAGCCTGGGCGCGCCGCATAGAACAGCCGCCGGTAGGCCAGCATATACAGCCGGTCAGGTAAGGCCGAATAGCTCAGCATGATCTGGGCAATCGCCCCCCCGATACGCTGCATCAACTCCAGGATCATCTCGGTATAGAGCGCCTCTTTGCGCGCAAAATGATAGTAGAGAGTCGGGCTGGTCACGCCGACTGCCGCCGCAATATCGCTCATCGCCACGGCATGATAGCCCCGCTCCTGGAACAGGCGTTGCGCGTGTTCCAGGATCAGTGTGCGGGTGGTATCATCGCCCGCTTTGCGGGCAGTCGGGCGGCCCGGTCCCCGGTGGGCGGCGGTACGTGGCATCATTCCTCCTTATTTATATAACGCTTGTTAAATATTATACTCAAAAATTCAATGTTGTCAATAGGTTTGTTCATGGATTTTGGAGAGTGATCGCTCTTACCTGGGGCTTCACGTCATGCGCTATGGCCTGATTCGCTTTAATCGGCCCCAAACGGCCCACCCTTCCGGTGAGGGGTGGGCCGTTTACTTTGCCAGGCAGGATTATTTCAACGCCTGCAACAGGGCCAGGGTGGCGGTAACCACCTGCGCCTGCTGCGCCTCACGGCTGATCGTCGCCGGGCCGTCACCGTCCTGCGGGCCGTACCAGCCGAACTGAGCGTGGTTGCCCCCGGCGATGGCGACCCAGGTGGTGGTGGGTGGCAGCAGCGGGCGGCTGGCATCCACTTTGGCCGGGGTCGCCAGGCCATCCTGGGTACCCGAAATTGAGACTACCGCCAGGGGCCGGTCGGCCAGGCTGTCGCCATCCGGCGGGTAGGCGGCCCACAGCACCAACCCCTGCACGGCGGCGGGGTGGGCATAGGCAAACTGCGCGGCCATTGCGCCGCCCAGCGAATGCCCGCCGATGGCCCAGTGCCGCACCTGGGGGTAGGCGGCGATGACCGCCGTCGCTCGATCAGCGTC
>JBBSAN010000227.1:0-9247 GCA_038252265.1 Chloroflexia bacterium | reverse complement strand
TCGGGGGCGGCGCGGGCTCCGGGCTCAACCCCCCCCCGCCGGGCGGTTGTTATGGGGCCCGCCCTGGTGTGTGCTACACCCCTACCCGGGGGTACCACCCGACCTTCCTGGGGCAGCGCCATATCCTACAAAGGGGGGAAATCGTTATGAACGGATCTCAAGGGCACGGCTGCGTTCCGGTCCTACCGATGTTGGATAGCAAACCCCCTGTTTGGTGCGCCAGGAAGGCCGTTAATTAGCACTCGTTTTTAAAGAGTGCTAAACTGGGTGCCGATTTCCTTGTAGTTTGCACCATACTACTGTATGCTGGATATAGCGCTCTCAATTCGAGAGGGCTACGATGGTTCAGTGCATCAGCGATCCGGCCTGGTTAACCCCCTCGACAGTGGAACATCCGGTCCGGATGTACGAAGCGCTGAACGGTTACGCAGGTGAAACGGAACCCCCCGCGTCCGCGCAGGCCAGCAGTGCTGGCGTTCTGGGCGGACATTGGTCGCAATTGCCCCCGCCGCCGCGATCGTCAAGGTCGGGCAGCCTACGCTACTGTGGCAGTGTGACGGGCCAGGCCGGTGCTGGATCGCGACGACCCTCGCCAGCAGCGCAAGAGCGATCCTTCACCACGTCCCGATTGGTGGTACCCACGGCACGTGGGCACCACGATCCGCTGCCCACGTGCTGTGGGCGACTCACGACATAAGGAGCTATCCCGATGATTACGACTGAACAAGTAGCGGCGGCAAACACCTTTCTCATCGCCTGCGGGCCGGCGAATGCGCTCCGGCACGGGCCGACCACCCAGAGCCTTCAGATCTGGCAGGACCAGCTACAGGTGGCCCAGGATGATCGCCGGGCGGCGCGCGTCATCTTGCTGGACCTGTGCGGCACCCGCACGGTGTATAAAGAAGCGATCGCCGCCGCGCAGGAGAAGCGCAAGCTGGCCTAACCGGTAGCCGCGCCGCCCTGACATTCGCCCCAGCGAACGCACCCGCCGCCCAGCCATGCCGCGCCCGACAGCCGGTTATTGCGCGGGCGCGTTCGCTGCCGCGATCAGTTGTGCCAGATCCTGCTCGCGCAGCGTGCCGAACATGACCAGCTTGGCAATCGGCATGTCGGCCAGGAAGCCATACATCATCTCGCGCAGCCGGTCCCGGTCTTCCGCGTTGCCGCTGATCTGGCTGCCGAACAACGCTTGTTGCAGGGCGTCCAGCACCGGTTGCAGGCGGGCCTGGCTGGCGGGGTTGCGCATCCAGTCGCGCAAGGGACTGAGCCGCCCGAACGGGGCCTGGGGAGTCGGCATCGCCGCCAGCGTCACGCTCGCTTGCAGGCGAATGTCACGGGACGATGCCCCCACCAGCAGATCAAACCCGCCCCCCGCGACGGTCCAGGCCGCGACGCGCGGATCATAGAGGGCGAAGTCCCGCATCCCCAGTTGGAAATGAACCTCGGTTTCCGTCCCCGGCTCGAGCGCCACTTTCGTGAACGCTTTCAGTTCTTTGTCCGGGCGGGTCAGGCGCGGCTGCTGCTCCCGCACATAGAGTTGCACTACTTCCTGCCCCGCCCGTGGCCCCGTGTTGCGTACGCGTAGCGAGACCGTAACCGCCCGCCCATCCGGATCGGTGTGCTGGGCCACCGTCAGGTCGCTGTAAGCGAACGTGGTGTAGGACAGCCCGTGGCCGAAGGGGAAGAGCGGTTCGATCTGGCGCGCATCATACCAGCGGTAGCCGGTAAACAGCCCCTCACCGAAGAGCGCTCGCCCGGCCCCGTCGTCGGGGAAGCTCAGGTAGGCCGGGGTGTCGGCCAGCCGGACGGGGAACGTCTCGGCCAGCTTGCCCGATGGGTTGACCTGGCCGAGCAGGACATCGGCGATGGCCCCGCCACTCGCCTGCCCGCCGAGCCAGCCCTCGACCAACGCCGGGACGCGGGCCACCCACGGCAACGCCACCGCGCTCCCGTTAACCAGCACCACTACTGTGTGCGGCTGCGCCTCCAGCACCGCCTCGACCAGGGCGTTGTGGCCCGGCGGCAGATCGATGTGCTTGCGGTCGGCGCCTTCCTCCTCGTACGAGCCGGGTAACCCGACGACCACCACAGCCACGCGGGCTTGCCGGGCCATCGCCTGGGCTTCCTGGAGCAGGGCGGGGGTGGTCTCCCCCTCCGCATTGTAGCCAAGGGCGTAGTGGACCCGGCCCTCCCCGCCGATCAGGTGGCTTAACTCGGCGTAGATGGTATCGACGGGCCGCGCAGACACCACCTGGGAGCTACCCGCGCCCTGATAGCGTGGCTCCTGGGCGAACGTGCCGATCAGGGCGACCTGCTGGAGCGCGTCCCCCGCCAGGGGCAGCAGCCCGCCCTCGTTTTTGAGCAAGACCACACTCGCGCCCGCGACCCGGCGGGCCAGGCGATGATGGGCGTCCAGGTCCACCGGGGTACCGGGCTGCCGGGCCGCGTCGGCCTTGAAGACGAACCGCAGCAGGGTGCGGACGATCTCATCGAGCCGGGCCTCGGAGAGACGGCCTTCCTGTACGGCGGCAACCACCGTGCCTGCCGTGGGGGCCGCCGGCATTTGCAGGTGCAGCCCCGCCGCGACCCCGGCAGCCCGGTCGTTGACGGCGAACCAGTCCGACATGATGATGCCCTCGTAGCCCCACTCCTCCGCCACGATCTCGTGCAGCAGGTGGGCGTTCTCGGCACAGTAGACCCCGTTGAGCCGGTTGTAGGCTGCCATCAGTGACCAGGGGTTGGCTTTGGCGATGGCGATCTCGAACGGGCGCAGGTACAACTCACGCAGTGTGCGCTCGTCCACCTCGGACGAGGTGATCATCCGGTCGGTCTCGCTTTCGTTGGCAACGAGGTGCTTGAGGCAGCCGCCCACCCCGCGCTCTTGAAGGCCGCCGACGTACGCCGCCGCCAGTTCGCCCGCGAGGATCGGGTCCTCCGAGAAATACTCAAAGTTGCGGCCACAGAGAGGCGACCGCTTAAGGTTCACGCCCGGTCCCAGCAGGACCTGCACCCCCGCCGCCTGGCTTTCGGCGGCGATGGCCCGCCCGACTTCACGCACAAGGTCGCTATCCCAGGAGGCCCCCAGCGCCGATTCGGTGGGGAAGCAGGTGGCGGGGACGTTGTGACCCAGGCTCATATCCCCGCCACTGGTCGCCTTGCGTAGCCCGGTGGGGCCATCGGAAACCCAGACCGACGGCACGCCCAACCGCTCAACCGGCTGGGTGGTCCACGAATCGCGCCCGACGGTCAGGGCGGCCTTCTCCCCCAGGGTCATCTGGGCCAGCACCTCTTCTACGCGGGCATTGCTGGGGGTCGCTGCGTTGCGGCTCCCGTTTGTAGCAGTCATGGTCGTTGCTCCTCTCAGTGATTGCACCGGTTGATACATTATTTATCGCGTCTTTAAGGAAGCGGCGCAGGGGTGCGGCCCGGAGACCCGCCCGTCGAATGGGGTCACCGCCCCGAAAGCCCTGCCGCGCCGGACGCTGCCACCTGCAACTAATCAAGACTCTCGCAGCAATAATCGCGCCCTCTTCGGCGCTTCCGGTGTGCCAGGGCGGCTGATCTGTTCTCGTTCGTTCGCCGGGGCAGGCATCAAGGGATATGTCAACCATTATTCAGTCCGCGCAGCCGGATAAGAACCATCCCACCATGTACACGATCAGCCTGTTGAAACGGGAACCGCGCAGGAAGCGCGCTGTAGCGATGTACCGGCAGGCGCTGCGCGGTGCTGCGGGCGGACGGCGCGGAAGCGGTGCCCCCGTGGATATGCGCTACATCGGGCTGGAGGCACTGGCGGAGTTTCGGGTGCTGGAGAGATTGGCTCGCCGGTCATGAGCGAAGCGCGGGGCCGGGATCCGCCTGGGGCGCGCCCTGGCGCGTGATCCCTACACGATCACGCCCGCTGGCCTGGGGCCCGGCGCGGCCAGCAGGCGTGGCGGCGGATGTGCGACGGCATCTGGTGGGCTGGCGTACTTCCTCGGCAAGCATATTGCTAAGGCCGGTGGGGTTGTTCGACATTCTACCAGAAGCGCAGGCCAGGCATGTCTATCCGTTCGCGCGGGCGTATGCTCCTCGGACCAGGGGCGCGAGGCACCCTCTTCTATTTCGGCTTCTTCGGGGCAATGGCGGCTTACACGCCGTTTCTTGGCGTGTTCTTTATCCAGCGCGGCCTATCGGGGAGCGAGATCGGCGTGTTGTCGGCCATCGGGCCGCTCATGGCCTTCCTCCTGACGCCTGCACTGACGGCGCTGGCCGACCGGCGCGGCTGGCGCGTGCGGCTGCTGTGTCTCAGCCTGGCCGGTCAGGCCGCCCTCCTCCTCGTCTTGCCCCTCCCCGCCGCTTTCGTCGGGCTGTTGCTCATCGTCACCGTGCTCGCAGCGGTGGCTAGCCCGGTCGTGCCACTGGCCGACGGCCTGATCATCCAACTGGCCGCCCGGCAGGGATTGGCCTATGGCAAGATGCGGCTGTGGGGATCGCTGAGCTGGTCGGTCGTGGCCGCCGGGGGCGGCTTCCTCTGGCAGCAGTGGGGCTTCTCGCTGATGTTTCCGGTGGCAAGCCTGCTCTTGCTGGCAACGATCCTCGTCGCCCGGCGCTTCACCGAAGAACGCCCGGTGGCCGCCCAGACCCGGCCCGCGCTGTGGGCGGTGACCCGCGAGCGGCGGCTCCTCACCGTCCTGGCCGCGACCTTTGGCATGAGCCTGGCCCTGACGATGAACATGACGTTCGGGGCGATCTACCTGAACCGCCTGGGCGGGGGGCAGGCGCTGGTGGGGCTGTTCGCGGGGGTGATGGCGGTCAGCGAACTGCCGACCATGCAATGGAGCGAGCGGATCATGCGCCGCCTGGGTGGCCCCGGCACATTGGCGCTGGCCTCCGCCCTATTCGGGAGCGGCTATTTCAGCATGGCGGTGATCACACAACCCGCGCTGTTGCTGGGTGCAGGCGTGTTGCAAGGGTTGGGGTTTGGCCTGTTCGCCACCGCCAGCGTCCGCTTGGTCGCCGATCTGGCTCCGCCAGCGATGGCGGCCACCTATCAGGGGCTGCTCAGTGCCGCCGTCTGGGGGCTGGCCCCGCTGGTAGGCGGGCCGCTGGGTGGGGTCATCTTCGATGCGGCAGGCCCGGTGGTCGTGTTCCTGGTCGCCGGGATGTTCACCACGAGCGCAGGGTTGGGGCTGCTCCTCGCCCTGCGCGGTGGCGTGTTCCGGCCCCCCGTTGCCGCACCGGAACACGCCGCGCCGGAGGGCACCGAGCGCCCCCCTGCGTCTCACCAGGCGTAGGCTTCGGGAGCCTCCCCGCCGGGACCGGGCCAGATCTCGTCCAGGCGCGCCAGGTGCGCGTCGTCCAGCCGGATCTCGACCGCACGCAGGCTGCTCTCCAATTGGGTGACCGTCCGGGGGCCAATGATCGGTCCGGTCACCCCCGGCTGGTGCAGCAGCCAGGCCAGCCCCACATCGGCCTGCCCCTCGCCCAACTCCTGGCAGAACGCCGCATAGGCGTCGAGTTGCGTCTTATATTTCTCGGTCTCCTTCTGCATCCACTCGCCCTGCCGCCGCCCGCCTGCTGCCTGGTCTGCCGTGCCCGCCAGCAGGCCCCCGGCCAGCGGACTCCAGGGGATGACGCCCAGGCCGTAGGCCCGGCAGGCCGGGAGCACTTCCAGTTCGATCATCCGGTCCCGCAGGCTGTAGCGGCTCTGTTCGGTCACCAACCCCAGGAAATGGCGGGCCGCCGCCTGTTCGTTGGCCTGGACGATATGCCAGGCGGCGAAGTTGCTGCTGCCGATGTAGAGGACTTTCCCCTCCCGCACCAACTGCTCCATCGCCTGCCAGATCTCCTCCCAGGGCGTGGTCCGCTCCACATGATGCATCTGATAGAGGTCGAGGTGATCGGTTTGCAGCCGCCGCAGGCTCTCTTCGCAGGCGTGCCGAATGTGATAGGCGGAGAGGCCCCGGTCGTTCGGCCCCTCGCCCATCGGGTTATAGACTTTGGTTGCCAGCACAATCTGGTCGCGGGCCGCCGGGCGGTTCGCTAACCAGCGCCCGATGATCTGCTCCGACTGGCCCTCACCGAGTTTCGTGCTGTAGACGTTGGCCGTGTCCACGAAGTTGATGCCCCGTTCCAGCGCGCGGTCCAGGATCGCGTGGCTGGCGGTTTCGTCGGCGTCACGCCCGAAGTTCATCGTGCCCAGGCACAACCGGCTGACGGTCAGCCCGGTACGCCCCAGGTGGGTGTATTGCATTCGGGTTCCTCTCTTCCTCTACTCCGTCGTCAGGATGGCAACGTCCAGCGGGGGTAATACCAGCGCCTGCTCATGGGTGTGCCCGGTTAGCAGGTCGCGCATCGGCACCGGCAACACGACGCGGGCCGGGTCCGCGTTGTGGTTGAGGACGAACGTGTAGCCGCGCCCCCCGCCCTCGCGGCGCGTGATCTCCACCCCTGGCGGCGCGGCGAGCGGAGCCTGGATGTCGAGATCGCCCAGCACCCGCTCGACCAGCGCCCCGATCAAGGTCGGGTCGGGCCGCGTGGCGACGTACAGCGCCCGCCCTTGCCCGTAGTGGTGCGCGGTGATCGCCGGGCGGCCCGCGTAGAAGTCGTCCCCGTAGGTCGCCAACGCCTCGGCCCCTTCGAGATGGATCAGATCGCACCACAGATCACAGTCGTAGCTGCCCGCCGGTAAGCCCTCGCCTTCCGGCACCACCACCCGGTTGTGCATGTCGGGCGTCAACGGGTCGAACTCTTCGACCCACAGGCCCAGCATCTGGCGCAACGGCCCCGGATAACCCCCCAGCCAGGCCCGGTCGTTCTCGTCCACCACCCCGCTGAAGAAGGTCGTCAAGAAGGTGCCGCCGTTCTCGACATAGCGAGTGAAGGCCGCCCCCTGCTCCGCGCTGACCATGTTCAGCAGTGGGGCAATGACCAGATCATAGCCGCTCAGGTCATTGTCGGGCGAGACCACGTCCACGGCGATGTTGCGCTCCCACAACGGGCGGTAGTAGCGTTCCACCTCGGCCACATAGTCGAGCGCGCTGCTCGGACCGGGCCGGTACTCGACATTCCACCAGTTGGGCCAACTGAAGACCAGCGCCACGCGGGCGGGCAGGCGCGTACCCAGCAGGCCGTCGCCCAGGCGGTGGAGTTCCGCGCCCAGCGCGGCCACTTCGCCAAAGACGCGGGTGTGTTCGTGCCCGGCATGGCCCACGACCGCGCCGTGATACTTCTCGGCGGCCCCATGCGAGGCGCGCCATTGAAAATACATCACCGCATCGGACCCGTGCGCCACCGCCTGGTAGCTCAGCAGGCGCATCACCTGCGGGCGCTTCAGCGGGTTGTGGGCACGCCATTGCACCTGGCTGGGGGTCTGCTCCATCAGCAGCCAGGATTGGCCCGCCTTCACCCCGCGCATCAGGTCGTGGCGCAGGGCGACCGCGCTGGGATGGTCGCTCCGTTCCGGGTACGAATCCCAGGAGACCACATCCAGGTGCGGTGCCCAGGCGAAGTAGTCCAGCGATTTGTAGAAGCCCATCAGGTTGGTCGTCACCGGCACCTCGGGGGTGACGGCGTGCAGGATATCGGCCTCGCCCCGGTAGCATTCCAGGTTCATATCCGACATAAAGCGCCGGTAATCCAGCAGGAGGCCCTGAATACTATGTTCGCCGCGCGTGCTGGGGGGGCTGACCTGCTCCCAGGCGGTGTAGGTATGGCTCCAGAAGCCGGTCGTCCAGCGCCGGTTCACCTCGTCGAGCGACCCATAGCGGGCCTGGAGCCAGGCGCGGAAGCGGGCGGCGCAGCGGTCGCAATAGCAACTGGGGCCATACTCGTTGCTGACATGCCAGCAGAGCAGCGCCGGGTGGGCACGATAGCGCTCGGCCAGGCGGTGTACCAACCCCTGGCCCAGGCGACGAAAGTCGGGGCTGGTCGGGCAGTAGTTCTGCCGCCGCCCATGCCGCTGGCGCTGTCCGTCCTCGGCGACAGGCAGCACGTCGGGATAGGCCGCCGAGAGCCAGGCCGGTTGCGCCGCCGTCGCCGTAGCGAGACAGGCCCCGATCCCGTTTTCGGCCAGCAGGTCAAGCACCCGGTCCAACCATTCGAAGGTAAAGGTCGGCTCGTCGGGTTGCAACGCGACCCAGCTAAAGACGCCCACGGTCGCCACATTCACCCCGGCCAACCGCATCAAGCGCAGATCGTCGTGCCAGATCGCCTCCGCGTCGTGGCCGAACAGCGCCGTCCACTGCTCCGGATTGTAATCGCCCCCAAAGGCGATCTGCGGCAGGTGGGCGTGCAGCCACGCCATACGCTCCGTCATCGGTCCTCATTCCCCTTGTGCTGGGTTGTTTCGAGTCGCGGCGCGAGTGGCCGGGGCGGGGCGGTGCCCCGCCCCGGCTTCCCCCTTACTTCATCTTCTGAATGGCGGTTTCTGCTGCGTTCTGCGCGTCGGTCATGATCTGCTTGGGGTCATCACTGCCCGTCCACAGCGCGCTGTACGCCTTCGCCGCCGGGTCCCACATCGCCCCCATGAACGGCGTGTTCGGCAGCGGCACCCCGTCCACCGCCTGGGCGTTGAACCCGGCCACGATCGGGTCGCTGGTCAGCCCGGCGGCCGCCGCCAGGTTCGCCGGCACTTCCCCGGTCTGCTTGACCATCGTTGCCTGCTGCTCCTGCGCCGTGTAGAACTTCATCACATCCACGGCCACATCCGGGTTCTTGCTCCCATGGGCCAGCATCAGGCATTTGACCCCGACGAACGGGCGCGCCGGGCCGCCTTTGCCGAAGTCCACCAGCGGCAGCTTCGCCAGCCCAAAGTCCATCTTCGCCTTTTGCAGGTCGGCCACCCGCCACGGCCCGGACAGCTCGATCGCCGCTTTCCCGTCGTTGAACAGCGCGTCGGCCAGGTTGGTATCAATGTCCTTCGGCATCAGCCCCTGGAGGCTGCGGATCCACTGCGCGGTCGCCAGCCCTTCCGGCGTGTTCAAGCCGACATTGCCCTGCTCGTCCACATACTGCGCCCCCGCCCCGTACAGCCACGGCGCGTTGAAGTAGGCGTCCGAGGGGTTCCAGACGGCGAAGTACTGGCCGGGGTTGGCCTTGTTGTAGTCGGTCATCATCTGGCGCAGTTCGGTGGTCGTCTTGGGCAGCTTGTCGGCGCTGATCAGCTTTTTGTTGTAGAAGAAGGTGATCGCTTCGAGGGTTTCGGGGAGGGCGAAGATCTGGTTGTTGTAGGTGACGGCGCTGGCGGCCACCCCGGCGTAGGTTT
>JBBSAN010000226.1:0-9307 GCA_038252265.1 Chloroflexia bacterium | reverse complement strand
CCTGATCTATCTACTGCTGGACGGCTGGCCCACCCGCCAGTGGCGGCGCGGGGCCATAATCGCTGTGGCGCTGCTCCCCGTCCTGGTGGGGGTGGGCTGGTGGCTACTGACGCGCAGCCAGCCGCCCACCCAGGCGGCGCAGCTTAGTGCAAGCGGGGCGGCGGCGTTCCTGTTCAAGCCCGCCTGGCTCCAGGTGATCCTGCTGCGGAGTCTCAACATTCTCCCGTTGCTGGCCTTGTTTGTCCCGGTGGCGCTGCGCTGGCGACCCACCCGAATCTGGCTGGTCTGGCTCTGGCTGCTGCTGCTTCCTGCGCTGATGGCCCTGGTAACCCTGCCGGGCGGCGACTGGATCCTCGTCGCGGCCCCCTCGCTGACGCTGCCGCTTGGTCCGTTAAATATACAGTTGCCACAGCAACTGTTCGTCTTCGGCACCTACGGCAATATCCTTCGCATCGGCGGCATCGATTTTTATGAGTATAACCAAGAATCGATCTGGACGCCGCAGGTGTGGTGGGCCTTGTGGGTCGTGGGGATGGTGCTGGGCGGCTTGTTGCTGGCGAAATTGAGCGATGGCCTGCTGGATTGGGTGCAGGCCCGGCGGCGCGCTCCCCACACCCCGCTCGATCCACTCGCGGCGCTCTACCTCCTCGGGCTGCTCATCTTCGTGGCTTCGTTCGCCTTCGCTGGTACGTTTTTCGACCGCTATGTGCTGGCGTTCCTGCCGTTCGTGATCCTGTTTGTTGTCCGTGGGGCGCGAGAATGGGGGGGCCTGGCCTGGACCTATTCGCTAGGGGCCTTGCTGGTGCTGGCCCTGTTTACCGGCCTGCTCAAAGTTGACCAGATCGCCCACGACAACGCCCGCTGGGAGGCCGCGCAGTGGGTGCAGGCCCGCACCGGGGGAGTGCAGATGGGCTGGGACTGGGATGAGTGGGTCGCGGGGGGGATCAACAAGAGTTATCAGGTCAGTGATCTGCCCGAGACCGGGTTCCGCACCGATTATCGGGTCCCCTACACCAGCCTGCTCTCCGGCAACCAGACCCGCTATGTGCTGGGACAGGCCGAGAACCACCTGCCGCCCCTGACCGGGCGTGGCGACACCGCGCCGCCGTAAGCGTCTCTACAGGTTGCGTCGCGCGGCGGCGGCGACCGGGTCCACCGCCGGGCGAGGCCGGACCACCAGCGCGAGGCCCCAGGCGGCATAGGTGAACAGGACGCAGAGCAGCAAGAGGCCCCAGGTCAGCTTGTCGGTCAGCAGGATCAGGTTGGGGATGGTCTGGCCCGCTGGCGTCGCGTCAGGCTGGAGCAGCGCGGCGATCCAGATCAGCAGGTCGAGCAGGCCGTTCAGCAGCAGCACGATCAGGGTGACGGCGGCTAACGCTCGTGGAGGCGCGGGCATGGCCGTCCTGCCGCCCGGCTCCAGCAGTGCCGCCAGGAGCAGCAGCAAGGCCGGGTAGAGCAGGATCTCGTTGTAGGTGAAGTGCCAGGGCTGCTGGGCCAGCGTGGTAAGGACCAGCGTCGCGGCGACCGCCCATTGCAGGCGGCGACCCGCGAACGGCTCCCGCCGCAGGACCCACCAGATCGGCAGGACGATCACCGCCAGCCCCCCGCGCACGCCCAACCCCACCCAGTCTACCCCCGACGCCGCAGGCGCGGTGCCGATCCCGCTGGTGACGGTGGTGTATTCGTTGAGCGTGCCCAGCCATTCACCCACCCAGCCGGGGACCAGCCACTCACTGCTGACCAGCAGCGCGACCATCGTCAGCACGCCCGCGATCAACATACGCCAGCGGGTCCGGTCGGCCAGCGCCCACAGGCCCAGGCCGAGGGTCAGCGGAGCGGCCACCTGGGGCTTGATCCAGGCCAGGGCCAGCAGCACTCCGGCCAGCCCCATCCGCCCGCGCCACAGGGCCACCAGCGCGCCCAGCAGCAGCCCATAGACCAGTACCGTCGGCTGATCGATGCGCAAGGCCAGTTGTGCGCCCGGCAGGAGCAGCCCGCTCAGGCTGAGGGCCAGCCGGGCGCGGCGGGTCCTGGGCCAGCCCAGGATCTGGAGCGTGCCATAGACCCCGGCCACCAGCAGCCCCCCGGCCAGCACCTTGAACGCCGCCGAGGCGAGAGGAAAGGGCAGCACGGCCAGCGGGGCCAGGAGCCAGACCAGGAACAACGGATAATAGAAGCCCTGGGGATAGAGCGGGCGATGCGGCTCATCGGCCCCGATCACCCGGCCATAGTAGACTTGCTGGATTTGGTCCACTACCGCCGGGCTGTAAGGGCTGCGCCGCTCGAAGAGGGCCGCCCGCGTCCCCACCCAGCGCTGGGCCAGGTCGGAGTAGGTGCCATCGGGGGTGTTGGTGTACTGGCGCACGTTGGCCCAGGCGATGTCCCCCACCTGCCACGACCCCAGCGCCCCCAGCAGTAAGATCGCCCCGGCCAGCCAGCCGAGCCAGGCGGGCGGCGGGCGCGGCGCGGCGATCGGGCGGGCGGGGATCTCGCTCATGCTGTTCAACCTCCGCCCGTCAGACCCGGCGACCGGCGTGCCGGGTCACTATGATCATGGGTTATCGCTACTGCTTCTTGCGCACACTGATCTTGTAGGCGGCAGTTTCGGTGGTGGTGGGGGCCAGGGGGGCGACGATCATCACCGCGCGGCTGACCCGGCTGCCCAGCGCCGGGATCTCCAGCGAGCCGTGGCCGTCGGCATCCACCGTCATCTCCTGCACGGTCGCGCCTGCCGCTGTGTACTCCACCGCCGCCACGTACCACTGCTGGGGCACCGCATTCGCCACGCGGACAAACCCATCGGCTTGCCAGCCGCCGTCGTCCGTCTCGGCGTTGGTGCTGTAGCCGATTTCCGGGATGCTGATATCGTCCACCGCCCAACTGGGGGCGTTGAATCCTTCGTCGGTCACGTACTCGAAGCGCACCTGGATCGCTTTGCCCGCGTAGGCCGACAGATCGACCTGCTCATGGACCCACAGTGGGTCGGCGGTGCTCTTCACGTCGCGCCCGCTGTGCCCGGTGTAGCCGTGGCCGTAGTTCGCGCCGTTCGGGTCGGTGTCGGTTCTATACCCGGTCTTCAGCAGGTTCCAGGTCTTGCCCTCGTCCGCCGACACCTCGACATAGCCATAGTCGAAATCGCCCTCGATGTTGAACCACGTCCAGTAATCGAGGGTGGCTTTCGTTTGCCCGGTCAGGTCGAAGCTGTGGGTCATCTTCATGTCGGCGGTGTCGCGCCGGTTGCTGTACCAGAAATAATCGCCGGAGTGGGGCGTCGTGTTCAGCAGCTTCGTCCGGGCCACGCCGTCAAAGCTCACCACCGTGTCGCCCTGCCCGCGCTCGATGCCGATGTATTGCGCGGCGTACTGGTGGACCGTCGCACTGTTGCTGTCGGGGTAGCGCACCAGCCGCTTTTCCAGTTGCGCCCGGTCGCCGATGTCATACTGGTAGCGCCCCCCGCCCACGCTGGCATCGTTCACATAGTTGGCGACCACCCAGTCTTTGAACACGTCATCGAAGCGTTCCGTGTAGCCGGTGCGTTCCAGCGCCCCGTTCACCGCGTCCACCCCGGTACCGGGCGACTGGAGCAGCGCCTTGAGGATTTTCTCCTGCCCGTAATGCTGCATCAGGTAGCCGACGAACAGGTAGGCCGCCCCGTAGTGCGGGATCGAGGCGTTGGGCGTCGCATCCCAGGTGGTCAGTTGCACGTTGGGATCGCTGAGGAAGGCGCGGTCCGACCCGCCCACATCGTAATCGCTCAACCGCATCGCCGTTTCGGCACAGCCCTCGTCCAGCCACAGGTCGCGGTCTTTGTGCGTGTTCCAGTGGATCATGTGCTGCAACTCGTGGGCCAGGGTGCCCTCGAAATAGTTCAGCGGGCCGGGGAACGTGCTCGGCGTGCTGGCGATATAGATCATCTCACGCTGGTTGCTATAGGGGTTGATATCGGTGGGGTACTCGTCCGACGAAGAATAGTAGCCGCCCACGTTCTTGATATCGGCCATCAGGATGGTGATGTGGGTGTCGGCGTCGATGCCGGGACTCCACTCGGTGCCGAAGTACTTGTGATTGTTGGGGTAGATCGTGTCTTCAAACACATGGGTGGAGGCTTCCAGCGCCTGCATGTCAATACTGTAGCCGTTGGCGACGTACCAGTAGGCATGATCGGTGACGAAGCGCACGGTGGCAGTCAGGGTATAGTAGGACTTGCCCACAATATCGGCGACGTTGAACGAATCCGCATCGCCCACCTGCTTGTTCAGCGGCTCGGTGCGGACGGCGTGGGGCAGGGGGGTGGCGCTGTGCAGCTTCAGCCGCGCCGTCAGGTCATAGAGGTCGCGCACCGGGATCTTGGTCGCGGCCAGCCGCTCGGCGGCTTGCTGCGCCTCGGCGGCGGTGGCGGGCAGTGGGCCGCTGGCGGGACCGGGCGTGCCCAGGTAATTTTGCACCAGGAAAATCAGGATCAGAATGAAGATCGCGGTCGCTCGTAGCATGGGCGGCTCCTAGAGGGGCAACCGTGGCCGGTTGCTGCACCTGGGCCATTATACTCCATCGCAGGCGGGCACGACCAGCCGGGCGGCGCGTTTATCTGGGCTGGCCCAGAGTCCACCCCTGTCCACCTGCGCGCCGCAACGGTAGCCTCGCCAACCGTGGGGTGCTCCCTGGCTGATCAACCCGCTTTGGGCCGAGCCGGGAGTTTATTATGCGTGTTGCGGGATACCCGATGGCTGGTGTATAGTACGGGCGCATCTTACTCTATCAGGAGTCTTTCTTATGCCCAATCTGTCGTATCTCGCTGCGGCGGAAAAAGTGCTGGCCGACTTCGGCCAGCATCAGCCGCTGCTTGATCAAGATTCGAATACAGGAGCCTGGGTGTCTATCGCCCAGCTTCGTAAAGGTCACGAGTAACCGATGGCTGCCGATGTGGGGCGGGTACGCGTAGCGGCGCTGGGGGGGCGGCCTGCGGTTTACATAATCCTGTTAGTCGCGCTGGGGATCTCGCTGCTGCCGGTGGCGTTCGCGCCGCAGGATGTGCCGCGCACGCGCTTTTTCCGCGAGACGGGGTTCCGGGTGGAGGGCCGCTTTCTCGATGCCTGGGAGAGTGCGGGCACTTATCAGGACAGTATCGCCATCAACGGCTTTCCGATCAGTGACGCGCACGACGAGGTGAACCCCACCGACGGCAAAACCTACCAGGTGCAGTGGTTCCAGCGTGCCCGCTACGAAGCCCACCCCGAAAAGACCCCGCCCGACGATGTGCAATTCGGCCTGCTGGGGGTGGAGGCCACACAGGGGCGGCTGGCCGAGGCTCCATTCCTGAAGATCCCCCCGTTCCCCTCGACTGCTGACCGCTGGTATGTGCCGGAAACGCAGCACGCCATCGCGGGGCCGTTCCTGGTCTACTGGCTGGCGCACGGCAGTTGGAAGCAATTCGGCTTCCCCATCTCCGAGGAGTTCACCGAGACCGTCCCCCACGACCCGCAACCCCGCCGCGTGCAATATTTCCAGCGCGTGCGGTTCGAGTTGCACCCCGGCGAGTCGCCCGAGACCGGCGGGATCATCCTCGGCCTACTTGGCGTGGATCTGTACCATCCGCCCCTAGCGACACCCACCCCTTAAAAGATCACCACAGAGAACACAGAGAACACAGAGAATTCGTAACTCTGTGTTCTCTGTGTTCTCTGTGGTGAATTCTAGTGCCGCTCCAGCAGCCCCAGTTCGGTCATGAAGGTGCGGGCGATGACCGCGTGCCCCTGAAGGTTGGGGTGGACACCGTCGGTGGTCAGGCTGACCTCTTGCTTGTAGGCGGCGGCGCGGTCGTAGGCGTTCTGGAAGGCCCGGTTCACGTCCACCACGCGCAGCTTCTCGCGCCCGGCCAGGTCGCGGAGGGCGCGGTTGTAGTCCTTGAGGAACCCGTTGCGCTTGCTTTTCAGGTCCTCGCCCAGCACACTGGTCGTCATGACGATCACCCTGATCCCCGCGTCGCGCAGTGCCCGGACGATCCGCGCGTACAATTCCTCGAATTCGGGCAGGGCCACGCCGTCGGCGTTCCCGGCGATCACGTTGTTGAGATCGTTGAGGCCCAGGCTGATCACCACCCATTCCGGGTGATGCGCCAGCACGTCCTCCTGAAGGTGGGCCAGCGCGCTGCGGCTGGTCGCCCCCTCGCGCCCGGCATTCAGCAGGTGCAGATCCAGGTCGGAACGGGTGCGGGCCAGCGCCTGGGCCACCAGCGAGACATAGCCCCCCTCGGCGGCGGTGCTGCTGTCGCCCAGGAAGAGGACTGTGTCGCCGGGGATAAAGCCGACCGGCTCATAACGCGGCGGCGGCTGGGATGGATGATTATAGTCGTGGGGCGTGCGGGTGGTCATGTCGGCGGGGTCTCGGTGCGCCGTGATTCGGGTGGAGGTCGCCGCCCGGCCAGCTCCTCCCCGATCACCTGCTGGGCCAGCGACCCGGCGATGGCCTGTAGCTCGGTGGTGCGCTTTTGCAACTCTTCCAGCGCGTCCATATCGCTCAGCGACTCGCGGGTCAGCGCCAGCCCTTCGGCCTTGACCCGCGCCTCGATCGCTTTGGTGATCTGGCTGAAGGCACCGCCCCAGCGCCGCTTGCCGTTCTTGCTGTCCAGTTCGGCGGGCGCGACTTTCATCCGTCCCAGGTCGCCTCGGAAGCGGCCCCAGCCGTAGATTTCGCGCAGCCATTCGCGCAGCGCGCCCTCGCGTTCGGCCCGCACATTCATCATGCGGTCCAGGTAGAGCGAGATGTCGGTGCTGTTCCATAGCCGCTGGGCGCGGCGCAGGTTCTCGGCTTCAGCGGGACCGTCAATCGTCGCCGGGGTGTCGGCAAAGATCGAGCTATGCCAGCGGGTGAGGGCACCCAGCGTGCCCGCCCCCAGCCGGTAGTAGCGCTCGGCCCCGTCAATCGTGTCGAGCATGGCCGTGCTGCGGTCGTAGCTCGCCAGCAACCCCGCCACATCCCAGCCGGGCAGCGGGCTGAAGAAGGTCGGCCCGTCTACTTCCTCGAACCAGACTTGATCGGGCGATAGCGGGTCGCCCTTGCGCGCATTCCAGTCACCGGTGAGGAAATGGAGGTTGGCGTGGTTGTGCGGGGCGAAGAACACGCCATCGCGGCAGCGCACCGCCCCCCACTCGCCCGCCGCGTGGACCACGCGCACGGGGATGCCTGTGCCCGTGGATGGTTCCGGTTCCTCCCCCTCCTCGTCCTCTGCGGGAGGCGCGGCCATCGGAGGGGCCTCCACCGGCATGTCCGCCCAGGCAGCATCCTCCGGGTCCATGCCGAACGACTCCAGGGTCGCCAGCGCATCGGCCATCTGGGCGTTCAGGTGTGACAGGTCGGCGTTCAGCAGACGGGCCAGGCCGTGGGCCGACACCTGGCGGGCCTCCGCCGTTTCCAGCGACCATTTGAAATCGACCGGCTCGGCCACGATCTGCCCGCCTTCGCCATAGCCGATCAGGATCGTGTCGGCGTGGGCCAGCCCGGCGGCATGGACCTGTTCGGCCAGAGCCGGGTCCGCGACGACACTGACCAGCAGGCGGGGGCGATAGGCCGGGTCGCCGGGCACCAGCGGGGGCCGGACCCGGCCCAGCGCCCGGCCCAGCACCGGCGTGCCTACATCTTCCCAGTGGCGGCCAATGTGTTCGCCCGCGTTACCCCAGTCGCCGTAGCGCCAGAGCCGCCGCCCGCGTAACGGGTCTTGCCGGTAGTTATTGTGACTTGTGTACCGTTTGCTCACGCAGCCTCGCTTGTCTTGTATTATGGGTGGATCAGGGGGGCCGTGAGGCGGAGCAGGCTGCTCGGTAGGGCGGCCTGCGGCCCGCTTCGCGGGTTCCCGGTTAGTACTCTAGAATATCGAACTCAGCAGGAGCTATGCCATCCACGATTCCGGCCTGGGTCAGCCGCGCGAGATGGCGGCGGAGGGCGGGGAGGTGGCGGTTGGGGCCACAGTTCTCCAGGATCTCGACCGCCTGAGTCAGCAGCGACAGTGGGGCCACGGCTCCCGGCAGGGTGGGCACCGCCTCATAGCAGCTTGCCAGGAGGTCCAGCGCCAGGGCCAACTCGATCCGGGCAGGCATTTGTTCGGCCAGGGTGCGGGCCAGGAGGGCGTGGGTCGCCGCCTCGGCGTAGTCTTTGCGGCGCAGGGCCAGGTCGGCCCGCATCCGCTCGGCCCGGCACCACAGGTAGCTGGCTCCGTAGTGTTCGCCCGCCGCCGCTGCCTGGGTGAGCACCGCCTCGGCACTGTCCAGATCGCCCACCGTCAGGGCCATCTCGGCGCTGACGATCAGCCAGAGGGCGGTCAGTTCGACGCTGTTGTTGTCACGGGGTGCCCAGGTGTCCAACCCTTTTTGCGCCGCCGCCAGGTCACCCAGGCGCATATGGATCAGGGCCATGCCCAACCCGGCCCGCCCGGTATAGTGGGCGCTGTGGGTCTGCTCGGCCAGGGCCAGCGCCCGCCTGTAGAGCGCCAGGGCCGCCGCGAAATCGCCCTCCAATTCTAGCAACTCGGCCTTCCAGACATAGGCCAGGACGGTACTTTCCAGGCGGCCTACGCCTTCGGCCAGGCTGATCGCCAGATCGACGCAGCGGCCCGCTTCCGCAAGGTTGCCGGTCTGGAGGTTGACCGTTGCCAGCCCGGTATAGACCAGGGCAGCTCCACCGGGATCGCCCATGTGCTCGCGCAGGGCCAGGCTCTGCTCGTAATAGTCATAAGTGGCGGCGAACTGGCCCGCCGCCCAGCAGACGTTGCCCAGGTTATTATAGGCGTTCGCCATGCCCCACAGGTCGTTCTCCTGCTGGCGCAGGGCCAGGCTGTGCTCATAGTGCGTGCGCGCCTCGGCCAGATCGGCCCGCATCAGGCTGATGTGCCCCAGGATGTTATAGGACAGGGCCAGCTCTGCGGTGGCCCCCAGGCCGGTCAGCACCGGCACGGCGGCATGGAGCGCCGCCAACGCGGCAGGGTAGTCGCCCAGGCGAAAGAGGGTGCTGCCCTTGCGCACGCCCAGCACGGCATGAAGCCGCCCTGGCGAGTGCCCGGCCAGCAGGGCCGCCGCCTGCTCACAGGTGTCCAGGGCGCGCCGGTAGCTGCCCTGCGTTTCGTACATCCCGGCCAGTTCGCAGTAGAACGCGACCCGTTCCTCCCAGGCATCGGGGGGGCACACGGCCAGGGCTGCCCCCAGCGTGGCCTCCGCCCCGGCGTAGTCGCTGCTGCGTAATTGCGTCCAGGCCAGCTTCCGTTGCAGGTTGAGATAGGGCAGGAGCACCGCCGGGGCGGGCGCGAGGCCGGGGGCAGGGG
>JBBSAN010000225.1:0-9325 GCA_038252265.1 Chloroflexia bacterium | reverse complement strand
GATTTGGCCCAGGAGCGGGCCCAGGCGGCCCCGGTCGGGGGCAAACCGGGGCCACGCCATCCGTGGCGGCACAGCCCGCTGGGCCGCGCGCCACGCCCCGACCCCCCGCCCGCAGCGAATGCAAAACTCTGAGGCGCACCCCCACTGAAGTGAGCGCTTGCAAGGTCGGGATATGCCCCGTATAATAGGCCGCAATGCCCGACCTGCCCACCACCGTGAATACGCCCGACTGGGACGTGCGCCCCTACCGGCCCGGCGACGAGGAGCAACTCGTCGCGCTGTATGCCCGCGTCTTTGGGCGACCGCGCAGCCTGGCCTACTGGCGCTGGAAGCTGAAGGGCCGCGACGCGCCGTTCGAGACGGTCTGGGTCGCCGTCACCGACGCGGGGCAGATCATCGGCCAGTACGGCGGCATCCCCCTACGGGTGCAACTGCACGGCCAGGTGGTTCCCGCCGTCCATGCCGTCGAAGCGATGACCGACCCGACGTTCCGCCGCCAGGGAATGCTGACCCGCCTGGGGTCCGCCGCGCATACCGGCTGGGCCGGCGCAGGGCAGGTGGCCGTGCTGGGCCTGCCCAACGAGCAGTGGGGCACCCGCACCCGTGCTCTGGGCTACACCACCCTGTTCCCTCTGGCCTGGCTGCGCTTCCCGCTGCATATCGAGCGGGTGATGGCGCAGCGCGGGCGGGTGCCCGGCCCGCTGGTCGGCCCCGCCGTGGCGCTGGGGACGGTCGGCGGCGGGGTCTGGCGCGGGATGGCCCGGCGCGCTATGCGCCGCAAGCAGCAGGGCGCGGCGATCACAGTCGAACCGATCACCGGCCCCTCGCCCGCCTTCGATCAGCTCTGGCCGCTCCTGGCCGGGCAGTACGCGCATTTTGTCGTGCGCGACAGCGCCTGGGTCCAGTGGCGCTTCCTGGCGGCCCCGGAGCAGGAATACCGGGTGCTGCTGGCCCGGTCGGGCGGGCAACCGGCGGGCTACCTGGCCTACCGGCGGGTGTCCGCCCCGGAGCGGGTGACCGGCTATATTGCCGACCTGTTCGTGGCTCCCGACGGCGACGCAGTGACGGCGGCGCTGCTGGAAGCCGCCCTGGACGACCTGTCGGCGCAGGGCGTGGGCATGGTCCTCGCCTCGGGTGCGCCGGGGTCGGCCCTTTATCGCCTCCTGCGCGGATTGGGCTTCTTGCCTGTGCAATTGCCGTTTAATTTCGAGCTGGTCCCCCTCACCCCTGCCGCCGACCCGGCCACGCTGGCCGATCCGGCGGCCTGGCACCTGACCGTTGGGGACTTCGATGTCGTATGAGTGAGGGACGCGGCGGGCGGGCGGGGCTGAAAGCCGGGGCGCGGCGCGTGCTGTTCCCCGCCGCCGAGGGCGCGTGGGCGCTGGCCTTCGCCGTGGCCGGGCAGGTGGCGCGGCCCTCGATCCGACAGGAAACGCCAACAGGCACGGATCGCGTGCTGGTGATCGCCCCCCACCCCGATGACGAGACGCTGGGCTGCGGCGGCACCATCATCCGGCACCGCCAGGCGGGGGGGGCCGTCTGCGTGCTGGTCGTGACCGACGGGGGGAGTTCGCGGGCCGGGGGCTATGAACGGGCAGTGATCCGGGCGATCCGCGCCGCCGAGGCCGACGCCGCCATCGCCCACCTGGGGCCGACCGAGATCGTCCCGTTCGCCCTGCCCGAAGCGCGCTGGACACCCGCCGACTTGCAGACCCCGCTGGCCGCGCTGCTGGCCCGGTTCCGCCCGACTCTGATCTACACGACCTCCTGCGTGGACTTTCATCCGGAACACCGCCGGGTAGCGCTCGGCCTGGCGAAGACGCTCGCCGCCACGCCCCTGCCGGGCCTGCGCGCCCTCCGCCTCTATGAGCTACAGGTGCCGCTCACCCCGGCTCTGGCGAACGTCGTGGTAGACATTGGCGCGGTCGCAGCAGACAAGAACCGGGCGCTGGCCGAGTACACCACGCAGCGGGCCTCGTTCGGCTGGCTGCCCCGGCAAGCGCGCTACACCCGGCTGCTCTACCGGCGGAAGGCCGTGGGCGAAGTGTTCTGGGAACTCGCGCCCGCCGCCTTCTGCCGGGTGATGGCCGGGTATCCTGCCGTCCATCCGGTGTTCCGCAGCATCCGCCTGCGCCCGTTCACCGACGGAGCGGCCTGGTTGGTTGGCCTGGCGGCGCGGCAGCGGCTCAAGAAGCTGGCGGGAGAAGTCAGAAATTAGAAGTCAGAAATCAGAAGACCGAAGAATCGCTGATTAGATCATCACCTAGCCTTCCCGTACTCAAAGAAAACTGACTTCTGACTTCTGACTTCTGACTTCTGACTTCTGACTTCTGATTTCTGATTTCTGACTTCTGATTTCTGATTTCTTGCGACCTGGCCGCTTTTGACAAGCCGTAACCCGTTGCGTATACTGGGGCGAAACGGCGGATCGCCCCCAGGCTTGCCACAATCCGGCAGGATTATGCAGCACACGACCCCCCCGATAGTAGAGGAGCTGAGGAATGCAAACCACCCGAACGGTCTCGCCGGATGTTCAGGCCATCCTCACCGATTTGATGGCCCGGTCGCCTAACCCTTCCGTGCCGGTGCTGGACCCGACCGAGGCCACCACGCTCAACCCGATCGCCTTCGTCGAGCGGATCATCTGGGGCTGGAAGCGCGACTGGGACCAGCCGGGCCTCCATCGCCTGGTCTATTTCGGCGGCAGGCATGTACTGGATGACACGGGCACCTGGATCGAGAACCCGTTCCTCTTCTACGCGCATTGGGGCGACGCGGCGGCGCTGGCCCCGGTGATCGCGCAACTGGAAGGAGCGGCCCACCTCGGCCCGTTCGCCGCCACCACCGATTTCGAGGTCGTGCCGCTGGCAGAGGGCCAGACGCTGGTCCGCATCATCTCGGGCCGCCCCACGCCGGAAGACCTGGACCGCCTGGCGCGCCTGGCCGCCCGCCAGCCCGATCCCACCGCTCCCACCCCACCGCACCTCCCGTCGAGCACCACATTCGACCTCCGCGCCTATGGCATCACCGGCTGCGATCTGCTGGCCGGGAGCGGGCTGAGCTATGAGGCCGGGCTGCCGATGCTCAAGGAGATCCATGACCTGTTCTGGGTGGACGATGGCTATGAAGCGTTCTGCCTGGGCGGGCGGGACCAACTGCCCCGGCTGTTGCGCGAAGACCTGGAAGGCATGTTTCGCCGCTTTGCCGATTGGCACGTCCAGGCAGCGCGGGTGCAACCCAGCGCGGCGCACCGCTGCCTGGGCCAGTTGCGGCGCGGCGGCTTCCTCCATCACGTCTTCACCGACAACATTGATAAGCTGTTCGACCTGACCGGGCTACCCGACTATACCCAGGTGCGGGGGTCGGGCGTGGTCAACGAGTTCCACCCGGTGCAGTTCCACCCCGACTCGAACGCCCTGCTGATCGTCGGGGTCAGCGCCGACCGGCGCGGTATCATCCGCCAGGCGCGGGAGCGGGGGCTGCGGCTGGTGGTGGTCAACCCCTATATCGCCGTCTCGCCGGGGGCCAAGAACCTCGACTACCTGCGGCCCGGCGACCTCTATTATCATCTGGACGCAGGCAAGGCGCTCACCCAGATCGCCGCCGCCACACTGGAAGCACTCCCCCCCGCATGAGCCTTTTGCTGCTGGGCGGATCATCGTTCGTCGGGGCGGCGCTGCGGCACGACGCGGCCTGGCCGGATGACGGGCACTGGACCTATCGCACCCGCCCCGGCGACGACCCGGCAGCGATCGCGCTCGATCTGCGCGATGTACAACAGGTGGCGCGGGTGATCCGTGACCTCATGCCGACCCGGATCATTGACTGCACTATATTTGACGACCCAGCCGAGTCGGCCCTCATCTATCACACCCTCTGCACTGCCCTCCAGGCCACCGTGCCTGCGGTGCGTTATGTGCTGGTGTCCACCGATGCGGTCTTTTCCGGCGAAGCCCGACGGCTCTACCGCGAGGACGACCCGCCCGATCCGCCCTCTCCTTATGGACGGGCCAAAGCTGCCGCCGAAGTGCAGTTGCGGGAGTCGCTGGCGAATGTGGCGATTGCGCGCACCTGCCTGGTCTACGGGCAGGACTGGAACGCCACCCCGCCCGCGCCCGACAAGCGGATTGCCGACGCACTCCGTCACCTGCGCGCCGGGGAGCCGGTGGCAGCCTACGGGGCGCAATACCGCACGCCGACCGCTGTAGCCGATCTGGCCCCGGCACTGCTGCGGCTGGCGGCGGGCGACGAACGCGGCATCTTCCACCTGGCCGGGCCGGTGCGCCTGAGCCGGGCCGACTTCACCCGCGACACGGCGCGGGCGTTCGGCCTGGACGCCGGGCTGGTCACGGATCAGCCCTTGCCCGCCGACCCGCTATTCGGCAACGATGTGGGCCTGGACATCGCCCAGACCCAGGCGCACCTCGGTTGGTCGCCGGTCAGCCCCCAGGCGGGGCTGGCCCGGTTGGTTGCCGCGTCGGGGGGTGCCAATGGCTAATCCAGGGCTTGTCAGTGTCGTCATCCCCACCTATAACCGGGCCGACCTCTTGCAGGCGGCGCTGGACAGCGTGCTGGCCCAGACGGTGCCCGTCCACGAGATCGTCGTCGTGGACGACGGCTCGACCGACCACACGCCCGATGTGGTCCACGCCCTCCAGGCGGCAGGCGCACCGATTATCTACCTGCCGTTGCCGCATCTCAACCAGCGGGGGGCGGCGCGCAACCAGGGAGCCGCCGCCAGCAGCGCCCCCCTGATCGCCTTCCTCGACTCGGACGATCTCTGGCTGCCCCGCCGCCTGGAGCGCCAACTGGCCGCCTGGGCACGGGCACCGGGGGCGGGCTTTGCCTTCTGCAACGTCCAACGGTTCGATGAAAAGGGGTTGATCGGCCCCCAGCCCTGTCTGCCGCCCGCCGCCGACTACAACGGGGCGATCCTGGCGGGCATCCTGCTGGAGCCGCTGGCGATTTCGAGCACGCTGCTGGTGCGGCGGGCGCTGTTCGAGCAGGTGGGCGGGTTCGCCCCGGTGCGGGCCAACGAGGACTACGAATTGACCCTGCGCCTGGCAGCCACCAGCCGGGCCAGCTACGTGCCCGAAGTGCTGGTCCACATGCGCGAGCACGCAGGTCGCACCTCCCGTATCCAGCGCGAGATGCCGCTGCTGGATTACATCGAGCTTGTGGCGCAGTTCCTGGCGGCCCATCCCGAACTGCCACCCCGGACGCGGGCGCAGGGCCGCCGGGGCATCGCCAACGTCCACTTCAAGCTGGCCCGGCTCTACCTGGATTACGGCGACCGGACGGCGGCGCGGCGGCACCTGTGGGCGCTGGGCAAACTGCGGCCCTGGGACCGGCGCGGTCCGGCGGCGTGGCTGCGGGCCTGGTCGCCGTTCGGGTCAACCGCTGGCCCGGCAGCCCCGGCCCGCTAATGCCCGGCCAGGCGAGAGGGCCATGATGCAGCGTTTCGACCTCCGCAAGCTCATCCGGCGGCGGGTGGTGAGCGACCTGCTCATCACCCTGGGTGGGCGTTGGGCGCAGATGCTGATCGCGCTGGCCGGGAACGTCATTTCGGCCCGCGTACTGGGGCCGGGCGACTTTGGCCGCTTCGGGCTGGTCATGGCCGTCGTCTCGATCTGCGGCACCCTGGCCGATGCGGGCCTCACCTACACGGCGATCAAGACCATCGCCCAGTACAGCACCGCCCACCCGGCCCGCGCCCATGCCGTGGCCCGCGCCTACCTGGGGCTGCGGCTCGCCACCGGAGCGGGTGTGGCGCTGCTGGGGATCGCCCTGGCCGGGCCGCTGGCCGAGGGCCTGCTGGGCTACCCGGACCTGACCCCCTACCTGCAACTCTCCTTCGGCACCCTGTTCAGCCTGTCGATCAGCAGTTATCCCGGCACGGTGCTGGTCGCGCTGGGTCGCTTCGGGCGGTTGGGCGTGGCCGGGGTGATCAACGCCGCAATCACCCTCGCCGGGATCCTCGCCTTGCTGCTGATCGGGCGGCTCGACCTGGGCACGCTCATCGCCTGGAACGTGATCCTGCCGGTGGTCAGCACGCTCCCCGCCTGGGGGGTGCTGCCCGCTGCCTGGCAGCCCTGGCGTGCCGTGCCAGTGGAGGCGACCGGAGAGCAGCGCGGGGTGGTGCGCGAATTACTGAGCTTCAGCCGCTGGATGATGGTCTCCAGCCTCGGCTCGATCATCGCCGGGCAGGGCGATCTGCTCTTGCTGGGGCGGCTTGCCAGCCCGGCTGTGGTCGGCGTCTACTCGGTGGCCCTGACCCTGGCGCTGCGGCTCGACACGCTCAACCAGAGCCTGACCACCGTCCTCATCCCCCGCGCCAGCCGCCTGAGTGGGCCGGATGCCGTGCGGGGGTACACGCGGCGGGTGCTGCGCGGGTCGCTGGTGCTGGCGGGAGGACTGGCCGTCGCCGCGTTCGTGGCCCAGCCGTTGATCGCCCTGGTCTACGGCGACCGTTATGCCGCGTCTGCCGGGCTGTTCGGGGCGCTGGTTGCCGTGGTCCTGTTCGACCTGATCACCAGTTCGCTCTTCCTGGTGGCGTTCCCACTGAACAAGCCGCGTGTGCTGGCCCTGTCCGACTGGCTGCGGGTCGGCGTGCTGGGCGCGGCGGGGGTGGGCCTGATCCCAACGCTGGGGGCGCTGGGCGCGGTGATCGCCCGCTTCCTGTCGCGGGTGGTGGGGGCGGGTTATACGTTCTGGGCGTTGCGCCGGGCGCTCCGTGCCGCCCCCGACGAGCCAGATCCCGACTCCACGGCGGCCACCAGATGGGCTTCGTAGGCCGCAGCCTGCCGGTCCCAGGTGAAGAGCCGCGCCCGGACCGGCCCCCGTGCCGCCCAGGCCAGCCGATCCTGCGGGTCGGCCAGCAGGTGGATGAGGATCGCCCGCCACGCCGCCTCATCCTCCACGGGCAGGAGCAGCGCCGCGTCGCCCAGGCTCTCGTGGAGCGCGGGCAGGTCGGAGGCAACCACCGGCAGCCCGGCGGCCAACGCCTCCAGGGGGGCGATGCCGAACGTCTCGAACGCCGAGGGGAAGACGTAGAGGCTGGCCTGCTGGAGCCGGGCGAACATCTGCGCGTGTGGCACCGGGCCGGGGAGGCTGATCGCGTCCCCTAACCCTGCCTGGGCCACGGTCTGGCGCAATTGCAGCAAAGCGCTGCCGCCTCCGGCCAGGGTCAGCCGCGCCCCCGGCACCGCCGCCCGGATCTGCGGCCACCAGGCGATCAGCCGATCCACCCGCTTTTCCGCCGTCAGGTCGAGCCGCCCGGTGAACAGGGTTTCGGGCGGCTGGTCGGCCACATGCGGCCCCGGCCCCGGCGCGATCTGGTCCTCGCGCACCCCCGGCGTGACCACCCCGGCGATGGACGGCAGGGGCAGGCGCGTGGCCTGGGCGGCATGATAGTCAGCGGCCATCTGGCTGATCGCTACCAGCCGGGCGAAGCGGCCCCGCGCCAGCCGCCGGGGGTCCAGCGGCCCGGCGTAATAGTAGACGACTGGCACCCGCAGATCGCGCGAGGCGGCCCCCCCGTCTACCTCGAAGAACGCCCCGACGACATCCTGCGCGTTCAGCCAGCGTATGAGCGCCCGATCCTGCCGCGCCGCCGCCCAGAACGTCCGCGCTTCGACCACCGCCGGATGAACCCCTCGCGCCCGCGCCAGCAGCCGCGCCGCCAGGGAGGCCTGCCCCAGCATCGGCGCGGTTCGCACGGCATAGGACAGCCCCCCGCCCCGCAGGTCGGGTTGCAACGGTGCGCCTGGCCCCACCCCCGTCACCAGCGTCACCGCGTGCCCGCGCCGCGCCAGTCCCGCCGCGAACTCCCGCGCCGCCGTCTCCAACCCGCCCAACCGGCTCCCCGCCGACCCCATCACGATGGCAATCTTCATCCCCGCCAGTGTACGAGTCCCGCGCCCCGCTGTCAAACGAGGGGATGGGGGTTAGGGGTTGGGGGGTGGTAGGGATCAGGGATCAGGGATCAGATGTCAGTTGGCACAAGTCAATCTACCAACCCCCAACCCCCATCCCCTAACCCCTGTGTCGGGTGCGGCCAATAGTTTTGCAGACTTGACAGCCGCGCACCGGGGGCGTAGGATCGCTGGACATCTTACGTTCTGGAGGCTCCCGATGGCTGAATCCCCCGATGACTCCTGGCAGACGTTGAGCGCCGACATCTTCAGCGGGATGCGCGACGGGCGCGCCCAGCACCCCCGTGCCACCTTCCGCGAGATCGAACTGGAACTCGACGCCCGGTTGGCCCGTTTGCGCGCCCAAATGCTCGCCGATAGCGCCACAGCGAGTGCCGCCACCGACTGGGCGGACGCCCCCCCGGCAGATCAGCCGCACTGCCCCACCTGTCAGCAGCCCCTCACCCCCTGCGGACCCCATACCCGCCGCTTGCGCGGCCCCCACAATCAGCCCATCACCCTCACCCGCCAGTACGGCACCTGCGCCCAGTGCGGGCGGGGGCTTTTCCCCCCTCGATGACGAACTCGCCCTCCCCCCCGGCCAGCTCACGCCGCTGCTGCAGGAATGGGTCGTTCATCTCGGCACCGGGGTCCCGTTCGGGCAAGTGCCGCGCCTGCTGGCCTGTTTCGCGGGCGTCACGCTCTGTCGGGAAACGGTGCGCCGCCAGACCGAAGCGGCGGGGGCCGCGTTGGTAGCGGCGGACGAGGCCGCCGCGCCCGCCCTCGCGCCGCCCGCCGACCCCGGCCCGGACAGTCCGCAACGCCTCCAGGTTAGTGCGGATGGGGCGATGGTGCGGCTACAGAGCGGGGAGTGGGTCGAGGTGAAAACGGTCGCTGTAGTGCCCGTGCCACCGCCCGGAGCGGGGCGGCTCCCGCCGCCCCTGCGCAGCTATTTTTCGCGCCATGCCCCCGCCGAGGAGTTCACCCGTCAAGCCGTGGTTGAACTCCACCGCCGGGGGGTGCGCGGCGCGGCAGCGGTGGCGGGGGTGGCCGATGGGGCGCTGTGGATCCAACGCTTTCTGGATTACCATCGCCCGGATGCGGTGCGGATCTTGGACCTGCCCCATGTGGTGGAACACCTGGGGCGGCTGGCGGGGGCGGTGTGGGGCGAGGGCAGCCCGACCGCACACGCCTGGCAGCGGGCGCAGGCGGAGCAGTTGCAGGAGCAGGGTCCTGGCCCGTTGTGGGGGACGCTGGCGGAGTTGACGGCGGCCCACCCGACGAACGCGGGGCTGGCCGAGCAGGTCGGGTATTTAGAACGGCGGGCGGCGCAGATGGCCTATCCCGACTTTGCCGCCGCCGGCTGGCCGGTGGGCAGTGGGCTGGTCGAGAGCGCGAACAAAGTGGTGGTG
>JBBSAN010000224.1:0-9336 GCA_038252265.1 Chloroflexia bacterium | reverse complement strand
TGCGGAACCCTGATCTCACTCTCCGTGACCCGTGAGCGATGACGAGAATTACAGGCGACTTCCCAAACTTTCATACCGCGCCGATGGAGACGATTAATGGATCACGCGCTTCTAGATCATCCCCAATCATCCCTCGCTCTGCCGGGGTGGCCGCGCTCGACGCTGGCCGGGTTCGCCCGCCCGCTCTTGCAAGCGCCCCTGTTTGCCCTGCTGGACCGGGTGGTTCCTGCTGAGGTAAGCGGGCGGCACTGGCTGGCCGATCTGCCCGCCCCGGCGATCTTTGTGGCGAACCACAGCAGCCACCTCGATAGCCTGGTCCTGCTGCGTGCCCTGCCGGGGGCGTGGCGGGCGCGGCTGGCGGTGGCCGCTGCTGCCGACTATTTTGCCCCCCATTCGTGGCGGGGGCGCGGCGCGGGGTTGCTGTTCAACGCCTTCCCCATCTCGCGCACCGCCGCGCGGAGTACGCTGGATCGTTGCGCGGCCTTGCTGGCGGCCCATTGGTCGCTGCTGATCTACCCGGAAGGCACCCGGTCGCAGGGTGGGGCGATGGGGCCGTTCCACGGCGGGGCGGGGCTGCTGGCCGCCCGCGCCGGGGTGCCGGTGGTGCCGGTCTACCTGGGCGGGCTGGGCGCGGTGTTGCCCAAAGGGGGGCGTGTGCCCCGGCCCGGCCCGGTGCAGGTGCGTTTTGGCCCGCCGCTGCGCTTCGCCCCCGGCACGCGACCGCAGCTGGCCGCTGCCGCGATGGCCGCCGCGATCCGGCACCTGGCAGCAGGGGTGATCCCGCTGCCAATTGAGAGAGGAGTTCCCGATGCTGGGCGTTTATCAGCTTAAACCGCGCTTCCAGGGGGTGCTAGGCGGGGTCGCCGGATGGTTGATCGGGCGGCGGGTACACCCTGACGTGCTGACCGGGGCGGCGCTGGG
The DNA here is from genome assembly GCA_038252265.1 of Chloroflexia bacterium. Classification (GTDB taxonomy): domain Bacteria; phylum Chloroflexota; class Chloroflexia; order QHBQ01; family JAICKM01; genus JBBSAN01. Next base: position 8,415 of record JBBSAN010000224.1, on the reverse strand, counting down.
GCTGGCGCTGGCCGGGGGCGCGGTTCTGATCGCCAGCCGGTGGGCACCGTGGCTGCTCTTGCTTGTGCCGGTCCTCGTGCTGGTCCGCACGGCGCTCAACGCGCTGGACGGCATGGTGGCACGGGGGAGCGGGCTGGCCCGCCCCTGGGGCACTGTGTTGAACGAGGTAGGCGACCGGATGGCCGATATCGCGCTGTTCGGCGGGCTGGCCCTGGCTCCCGGCGCAGACCCCGCGACCGGCGCGGTTGCGCTGGTCCTGCTGCTCTTGTCCAGCTATGTCGGCACGGTGGCCCAGGCGGCAGGCGGGCGGCGACAGTATGGCGGGGTGATGGGCAAGGCCGACCGGATGATTGTGCTGGGGCTGGCCGCGCCGCTGGCCTTCGCACTGCCGGAGGTGCCGGTGCTCTATTACGCCGGGCTGCTGGTGGGAGCCGGGCTGGTACTGACCATTATCCAGCGTTTAGGAGCCGCCCATGCTAATCTCCAATCCCCTCGCTAGCCCCTACTGGTGGCCGCTGCTGGCCCTGCTGGGCAGTGTGCTGGGGGGCAGCCTGCCGCTGTTGCTGCTAGCAGGGCGGCGGGCCGGGGCGGTCGGCAGGGGTCTGTTGCTGCGGCGCTGGGGCGTGTGGGTCGCCATCGCCCCGGTGTTCGTCCTGGCCCTGCTGGGGGGGACGCTGCCGCTGGCCCTGGTGCTGGCCCTCGCCATCGGGCAGGGGTTGCACGAATATGCCCGGCTGGTGGGCTTGCCTTCGACACCCATGCGGGCGCTCGTCGGGGCCGGGGTGCTCACCCCGTTCGTCGCGCTCTTGCCCCCCGCGTGGTTCGCCGCCCTGCCGTTCGTGCTGCTGCTCCTGGCGACGCTGCCGCTTGTGCTGGGGTGGGGAACCGGGGCGGGCGAGGGGGTGCGGCACCTGGCTTTTGCTGCGCTGGGTTGGCTCTATGTGGCCGGGTTCCTCACCCATGCCCTACTGCTGTATGGGGCAGGCGCGGGTGGGCCGGGGTTGCTGCTGGCGGTGGGGGTCGGCACGGCCCTCAGCGATGTGGGCGCGTTCGTCGTCGGTTCGCGGCTGGGCGGGCGCAAGCTGGCCCCGGCGATCAGCCCGAACAAGACCTGGGCCGGGGTTGGGGGCAACCTGCTGGGCGCGGCGGGCGGGGTGCTGCTGACCGCGTTTGCCCTGCCCGCCGACGAACGGGGGGTGCTGCTCGTCCTCTTGCCGCTGCTCATCGCCGGGGGCGCGCTCTGGGGCGATCTACTGGAGTCGTGCCTCAAGCGGGCGGGCGGGGCCAAAGATGCAGGCGCCTGGCTCCCCGGCTTCGGCGGCCTGCTCGACCGGCTCGACAGTCTGATCGTCGTCGCGCCGCTGGTCTATTATGTGTGGCTACTGATAAAGTAAGAAGTAAGAAGTAAAAATTAAGAAACTGCGCCTAGGCATCGTCCTACGTTTCGATTTTTTAATTCTTACTTCTTAATTCATCCTTCTCGAAAAGGAGCATTCTCATGCAAGCAACGCTGAAATTCAAGTGGCAAGCCCTGTCCCTGCTGATGCGGACGGTGGGGCGCAGCAGCGCCGGGATCGACCTGGGCTACCGGCGCGGGTTCGACTCTGGCCCGATGCTCGATTATGTGTACCGCAACCGGCCCAGCGGCGTGTTCCCGGTGGGCGTGCTGACCGATTGGGTCTACCTGAACACCATCGGCTGGCGGGCGATCCGGGCGCGCAAGGCGCTGCTCCAGACGCTGCTCCAGGCCGAGATCGCCCGGCGGCTGCCCGACGGGCCGGTGGTGTTGGCCGACGTGGCGGCGGGGCCGGGGCGCTATCTGCTGGAACTGTGCCAGCAGCCGGGGCCGGACGGTCGCCCCCTGGCCGCGTCGGTGCAGGTGATCTGCCGGGACATGGACCGGCAGGGGTTGGCCGAAGGGGCCGCGCAGGCCGCCGCGCTGGGGCTGGGGAACGTGCGCTATGAGCCGGGCGACGCGACCGACGCCGCCTCGCTAGCCCAGATCCAGCCTACGCCGGGGATCGTGGTCGTGTCGGACCTCTACGAGTTGTTCACCGACCCGGCCCCGATCCGGTGTTCGCTGCGGGGTATCTACGGGATCCTGCCACCGGGCGGCACTCTGGTCTTCACCACCCAGGTCACGCACCCGCAACTGGACCTGATCGCCAACGTACTGGTCAACCGCGAGGGCCATCCGTGGGTCATGGTCTGCCGCTCGCTGGCCGAAGTTGAAAAGATGGCGGCGGAGGCCGGGTTCACGCAGATCGAGTCGCAGTGTGAGCGGCACGGCCTGTTCGGCATCACCGTCTGCCGCAAGCCGGGGACGGGGGACGCACCGCAGTAACAATCATCAACCGGGTTAAAAGAGGCCACCCTTGCTGGGCTGGCCTCTTTTAACCGCCTCTTTGAGAAAAAGTGGGCTAGATTCAGGTGTCATCCTGAGCGCAGCGAAGGATCTTGTCGGAGGTCTATAGTCATCAGGGAAGATCGGGATCGTGGCCGCAGCACCTTTGACCGTGTAGAAGATCCTTCGCTGCGCTCAGGATGACATCGGGGGTGGGCTACTTTTCAGCAGTTCCCCCTTTTGGTGCTCCCGCCTAGCCGAAGCGCACGGTGAAGCGGAAAACGAAGTCGCCGCCATCCTGGCCGTTGCCGGAGGGGAGCGCACGCGGATCGCCGTCCAGGGCGCGCCCCTCGCGGGAGGCAATGGCGGGGGTGCCGTCGCCTGCCAGCGTGACCCGATATGTGCCTTCGGAAAAGCCGCCAGAGTGCCAGCGCACGGTGTTGCCGGGGCGGCGCTCGATGCTCTGCGACGACGGCGGCTGAGTGCCCTCGACTCGAAACGTCTTGTCTAGCACGATGGTGTCGAAGTCCACCTGTGCCTGGGCGAACACGACTTCGATGATCGCCGGTTCGCGATTGGCAAGAAGCTGAATCGTCTCGCCGGGATCGTTCATCTCGAAGATCACCTGCTGTTGTGCGCTGAGGATGCGGACGGCACCGACCTGGAGCGGCGGTCCCAGCGGGGTGGGCGTGGGGGTCGGAGTTGGTGTAGGCGGCGGCGTGGGCGTGGGCGGCGGCCCGGCGCAGAGGAACCACGAGTTGGCAAAGCTGATGACGTAGCGCCGGTTGGTGGCGTTGTCGATGTTGCTGTCGCGGATTGTCTTGCCGGTCAGCGTCACCGTGGCGAGGATGACCCACGGATCATCGACGCAGGGGGGACATTCGCGCACCTCCCCGGCGGCCGGGCAGCTATCCGGGGGCACGGGCGCGCCCATATTACGGTAACTGTCGGGCAGGGTGGTCAGCACGCGGACGACGAAGCTGTCGCGGATGCGCGAATATTCGCAGGTGCTACCGTCGCAGCCGCAGCCCGCCGCCTGCACTCGCACCGGGCGGGCCATGCACTCGGTGTAGGCCACGGCGATGTAGACCACCTCCCCGGCGCGACGGTCCACCCGCACGCTGCTGCACCAAGGGTCCAGTTCGTCGCCGCAGGGGGTGGCGGCGTTGCCGTCCAACCCCTGGCGGCTGAGGTCCACGGTGATCAGATCGTCGATCAGGATCTCATCGCCCTGCGGGCCGAGCACGTAGCCCGGCTCGATCTGCACCGTCCAGTCGGGCGGGGTGCTCTGGCCTTTCGCCGCCGGGGCCTCGGTGACCTTGCCGCCGCAGACGACACCCCAGCCGTGGAGCAGGCGGTTATGGCGGCGGCCTTTGGCGCGGAAGTAGTCCTGCTCCGCCGTCAGGTCGTCCGGGGTGATCAGTTGGCGGGGGAAATAGCGCGGGCGCTCCTGGCTGCCGGTGCTGCCCGGCCCACAATTGCTCGCGGTCTGGCCTGCGGTCGGCCCGCACGGCCCCGCCGCGGCGGCATTCATCCTGTACGTCATCAACAGCCTCCTCTGTAAGCTCAACACTCCATGCCGAAGCGGCGGAAGAACCAATCATCATCATAGCGGCGCATGGCGCGCACGGCTGCGCGGCGGGTCCAGGTGTCGCTCCCCGCCAGCCGGGCGAATGCACCGGGGAAGGCGCTGTTCGTGGTCAGGCACCCGACCACCCGGCGGGTGCGCTCTGGCCCGAAATGGACCACGGTGACCCGCAGCATGTTCGTCAGCAAGGTTTCCCAGTCCAACCGGTAGGGATGAGCCGGGCGAAACAGGTGTTCAACATCCACCGTTGGCACCAGCAGGCACTCATAGCCGAGCAGCCACAGGCGCAGGCTCAATTCGGCGTCCTCCATGCCCCACAGGACCAGGCCGGGGTCGAACCCGCCGATAGCCTGGAAGACCTCCCGGCGCATGGCGAAGAACCCCGCGCCCAGCATCGGGACCGGATAGGGGTCCGCGCCCTGCCAGCCGAGCCATTCGATGGTCAGGGTGGCGTCGCGCCAGCGGAAGCCGTAGGCCTTGCGGTCGCGGGCGTGCATCGCTGAGATGATCGGGCCGACCGCCCCCACCTGGGGCCGCTCCAGCGCCGCCAGCAGCGGCTCCCACCAACCCAGCGGCACGTCTACATGGGCGTCGCTGAAGGCGATCACCGCCCCCTGCGCCACCGTGGCCCCGGCGTTCCGCGCCCGCGCTGCGCCCAGCCGTTCAGGCGGGCGCAGTACCGTGACCCCGCCGTAGCCGGTGGTGAAGGTGTCGGCACTGCCGTCGGTAGAGCCATCGTCCACCACGATCACCTCGCCGTCGGCGGGCAGGGTCGCCAGCAGGCTGTGGACGGTGCGCCGCAGGTGCGCGCCCTCGTTGTGGCTGATCACCACAGCGCTCACGCTAACGGACCCGCAGGACGAAGACAAAGTTGCCCCCTCCCTGGTCGTTGCCCGATGGCAGTTGGCGCGGTTCGCCGTCGAGCGGCTGCCCGCCCGGCGACGATTCGATGGTCTGCGTCCCGTTGCCGACCAGCACCACACGATAATCGCCCTGGGTCAGGGTCTGGGCATCCAGGCCCGCCCAGCGGACGGTGTTGGAGGGCATGATGACAATCTGCCCTGGCACCTGGGCACCTGCCGCGTTGACGACGAAGAAGGTCTGGTCGGCAATGACGGTGGCCGGCTCGACACGGGCGTTGACGAACTGCACCTCGATGGCATCCGGCGCGGCATCTTGCTTGACGGTGAGCGGCCCCGGCGGGTTCGGCATCTCCTCGATCACTGCCGCCTGCCGGTTGGGCGGATTGTGCCGCGTGTTCAAGATCCGCACGCGCCCCACTTTGAGTAACGGCTCTGGCGGTGGTGTCGGCGTAGGCGTGGGTGTGGGTGTCGGCTCAGGTGTTGGCGTGGGTGTCGGTGTCGGCTCAGGTGTTGGGGTCGGAGTAGGCGTCGGCTCAGGTGATGGTGTTGGCTCAGGCGTCGGCTCCGGTGATGGTGTTGGCTCAGGCGTCGGCGTCGGCTCAGGCGTCGGCGTCGGGGTTGGCTCCGGCGATGGCGTCGGTTCGGGCGTCGGGGTCGGGGTCGGGGTCGGCGTCGGGGTCGGTTCGGGACCGGCGCAGCACTGTTCCACCCGCTCCCACAGGCAGAGGATCAGCTCGAACAACATCGTGTTGTTGAGCAAGACTTGCCGCCCGACATAGCGCACGTTGTCTTCGGTGATCGGGTCGGTGCCTGCTGGCAGGGTGATCTGGCCGAGGACGACGCAGGGGTCGTTGCCCACATCGGCGCAGCCCCCCGACACCAGCGTGACGATCTTGCCGTAGACATCGGCCATCGTCGGGGGCGGCCCGCCGTCTTGCGGCCCGAACAGGTCGGGGATGGCGCAATCGGGCGCGTAGGGCGTAGCCGGGCCATCGTGGACCAGCACGGCATAGGATTCGCGGATCGTGCTGGGGGCGCAGCCTTCGCGGGTGTCGCAGTCGCCGACCAGCACCGGCACCAATTCGGTGGCGCAGGGATGGTAGGCCAGGCAGATCGTGACCTCCGTGCCGGTCGGGTCGCCGGTCGCTTTGCCGCACTCGTCGGTGATCCGGCGCGGGTCGATCGGCACGGCGGCGGGGACGATGATCTCGCGCCCCAGCGGGTCGATGGCGACCCCCGGCCCCAGCGCCAGCCGCCCATCGGCGGAGAGGATGAATTGCAGCCCGCAGACGACCCCGCTGCCCAGCGCCAGCCGGTTGAGCAGCCAGCGTTTCTGGTTGAAGTAGCGCTGCTCCATCGTGAAGTGCTGCACGTCGAGCATCTTGCCGTAGAAGTAATTATTCCGGGCGGGGGTTGTCAGCCCGCGCAAGCCCGCCGTGTCCTCGTTGTAGCAATCGGCCATCTGCCGTACCTCCCGAATCTAAATTAAGAAGGATGAATTACGAAGGATGAAAAGACGATTCAGATTAGCCTCTTCTGTTCTTTCGTTCTTTCTTAATTCGTAATTCATCCTTTATCCTTCTCAAAGCGTCGCTCCGACGCGGAGACCATAGCCGACCCGGTCGGCACGCGGTGGTTGGTTAGCCAATACCGTATTGGTGCCCAGGCTGCCGGAGTCGCCGAGCCGCAGATCGGGCGCGGGGCCACCGACAATGCTGTTCACGCCGATGCAGGCCTGGAAGCCAACGCGCATGTTGGCTTCAATGACACAGAGATGATAGTCGGTGTGGGCCGGTTTCTCCCGCTCCAGCACCGCGATGACCTGGGCCTGGGTGCCGGGGTCGGCCAGTTCGGCGGCGTAAACCTGCACACAGAAGCGGTTGGCGACATCGGCAAAGAGGGGAGCGCCGATGTCCTCTACGTCGAGCAGGTGCGACCCGCCGAGCGTGGCGGTGCTCGCCAGGACCGCACCCTGCTCGTGCGCCGGGGCGAGCATGGTGTTGAAGCCCAGCGCCACATTCTCATCGAGGGCGAACAGGCTCACCACTGCTCCCGGCTCCTCGATGCGGGCCTGCACCCCGGCATAGATGGCGAGATAGCGGCGCAGCCCCTCGGCGGTGCCGCGCATCGTCGCCAACTCCACCGCGTCGGCCAGGGTGTGCCGGGGGGTGGCGGTGGGCCAGCTTTCCACCAGATCAAAGTCCAGCCAGCTTGCCAGCCAGGGCAACCCCGCTGCGGGGGCGGCTGCCGGGTCGAAGCGGGCTGGCAGGGCGGCCAACGTTTCGTCCACCCGGCCCAGTTCGCTGCCCAGCGTCGCCAGTAGCAGGTCGAGGAAGAGCCGCCGCTTTTCCCCCTGCCGGTAGACGGCGGGCAGGTAGCGCAGGCCCGTGTCTGGGGTGTAATCCACTCGCATCTGGTGGAGGATGGGCGAGGTGGTGCCGTCGCCGCGTAGCAGCCCGCCCAGCCAGAAATAGGCCGGTTGGGGCACACTGTCGTCCCCGTCGTTGACGGTGGCGGCGGGTCCGGCCTGGAGCACGTCGTGGATGGGGGTGCTGAGGATCAGCACGTCCAGTTCGTCGCGGGGCTGAGCCGCCCAGCCGGGCGCGGCGAAGGGGTTGTCGCCTCCGGCGTCGGGTGGCGGGGCCGGGTTGGTGCTGCTGTAGGTGAATAGCTGCACGTGGGCTGCCGGGTCAAGCGGGTCGGCCAGGATGCGCCAGCGATGCCAGGCCAGCGCCTTCGCCAGGGTGGGGAACGGCCCGACCCGGAACCACCCCGCCGGGACATAGCCGCCGTCCAGACTCAAGCGGGTGATCGGCAGCCCGCCGCCCCCGGCCAATAACTCGCCGTCACAGCCCACCGCCAGCGCGGCCAGCGGTCGCCCCAGGCGCATCGTGCCCATCACGGTGCCGTTGGGGGTGTAGCGCACAATCGTCCCGTCTGCCCCGCCGATATAGACGGCCTCGGCAGTGGCGGCCAGCGCAACCGGGTCGGTGGGAGTCGTGACCGGCCAGGCCGTGGGGGGCTGGGGCGTGCCGTCCAGGTCGAAGATGCTGATTTGTGGCTGTGCCCCGCCGGTGTCCAGCACGTAGAGGCATTCCGCGTCACCGGTGCGGGTAATGGCGAGGCGGGCTGGTTGCTGGGGGCGGGTGGGGGCTGCCTCCATCGTCTCCCAGAAGGCGGGGATCACCGCGCCGCCCGGCCCGAACTTCTGAATGCGGTTGTTGCCGGAGTCCACCACGTAGACGTTCCCGTCGCTGTCGGCGGCGAGGTCGGTGGGGGTGTCCAGGCGGCCCGGTGCGCTGCCGGGCGAGGGCGGGGCGGTGGCGTCGGCCTGGCCCCAGACGGCGAGGGGTTGCTGGGTGGCGCAATCGATCACCTGCAAGCGGTGGTTGCCGCTGTCGGCGATGATCAGCCGTTGCCCGCCGTGCGCCTCCACGATCGCCAGGCCGCGCGGGGCCGTGACTTGTCCCGGCCAGATGCCCGGCCCCTGGATGTACGGCAGGACGACCGGCTCGCCCACGCAGGCGTCATAGCGCCAGATGCGGTGGCCGATCGGGTCGGCAATATAGAGGTCGCAGGCGCAATCGCCGGTGGTGGCGATGCCCGCCGGGGCGGGGGGC